>JAFVEX010000089.1 GCA_017475785.1 Eubacterium sp.
ACGGAATATGATGCTCAACTCGTTTTTGCCGAAAGACCGTGCTTTCTTTCTCTCCCAGACGGATCCGATTGCGCTGCGTGAGCAGCTGACAAGGAAGGGACGGATTTCTTTTGATATTCTGATGGAGAATCTGGAGGGGAATCATATCTGGGTGTGCCACTCAATGACAAGAGTCCGCGATTTCAGCGAAGGGCATCTCCGCTTTGTGCACACGGTACTGAACATTGACAAGGACAAGCGGGAACTGCTGCAAAGGATTCAGATTCTGGAAAACCGCTCTGCGTATGATCCCGCCGCCGACGACGGTATACCGGAGGATGATTCCCAGGCGGGCGGAACCGGTACATCCAGGGCGAATGCCGAAAAGATTCTGGATCAGATCGAGCAGCACATTCATCATAATTATATGCAAAAAATGACGCTAAAGGATCTGAGCCGGAAATATTTTATCAATACGGCTTACCTTGGGCAGCTGTTCATCCGAAGGTACCAGATTCCGTTCAGCGAGTATCTGTGCCGGGAGCGTCTGTCGCACGCCGCGCTTGCGCTGACGACTACTGACAAGCTGGTGTATGAGATTGCCGGCGAGGTCGGCTACACGAACCTGAATTATTTTATCAGGCAGTTCTCGGAGCACTATGGCTGCTCACCGTCCAGATACCGCAGACAGAATACCGCGAAGTGAGAAGGCGCCTCCTCAGTTCTGGCGCACCGCCGCGGCGGCGCTGCCGATCAGGTTGCTGCTCTCCACTTCGTGGAAACGGAAATACCTTCCCTGTTCTAATGTAATGATCTGATGCGCATAATACTTGATGCGATCCTGAAGCGCTTCAAATTTTTGCCAGGTAGAGCCTTCCATGATGATTACGGCCGGCTCTGTGCGGCTCTTTCCTGTGTTGCAGTGCTCCATCACCGCGGCCAGATGCTCCGCTACAAGGCGCGCCGCGCGGTCGACCACGTTGTCAATCACGGCCAAAATCAATTCCTTTTCTTCCTGCGAAGCGCAAAGCTGCGCGAGCGCGTTTGTCCCATCCGGATCGGCGCTGAAGAGGCTGATCTCTTCCGTCGAGATGCTGCCTTTGGCAAGCAGGCGGTTCCGCAGGTCACCTGAGAGCTGCGTTTCCGGCTCCGATGGCTGCCCGCTGCTGTCCTGCTGCGTTTCTGGCTCCGATGGCTGCGTGCTGCTCTCCTGCAGGTTTTGCAGCAGCGCGTAATAAACCACGCTGCCCAGATACGCGCCGGAAATCTGTTTTTCCATCAGCCCCTCGCCGGGATTGCCGGAATTGCGGTCTACTTCTCTGTCGTAGTCCTGCATCTCTACAAGCTTGTATTTTCCAGCCTCAATATTGATCAGCATATCATAAGACGCATTGATTTTTTTGATGTTTTCTGCCCGCTCCACGTAGCAGCTGTTCATTCCGGTTCCCAGAATCATGCCAATTGCGGAAGCGTGCGTTTTTGGCGCCAGCTCACTGATTCCGCCGAAATACGTCGCGACGGTATCGTTCAGCACACAGATTTTCAGGGGGGCTTTTCCGCGCCTTCGCAGTTCCTGATTCAGCGCCTCTCCGAGCAGCATCCCCTCTGACCCGGTGACCGTCACATCTTTGCAAAAGCTGATGACCTTTCCATCCCGGTTCTCCAGAATTTCCGCGGGATAAGAAAAGCAAAAGCCGCAGCATTCAACGCCATCCAGCATCTGCTCCATACGGTTTACCAGTTCCGTGATTAACTCTTCTGATGAGATCGGCGTTCCGGTTCCGGGCATGCGGTCCTTGATCGAATCCAGCACGGTAAGACCACTCTCTCCCAGCTGTACTTTGACGATCCGCAGATTTGTGCCGCCCGCGTCAATTACCAGGATCGGGCTGGAATCCGGTTCTGCCTCCTCGATCCCCAGATAAGTCGGAAGCATGGGGAGCGACGAAACGCCCGCAAGGCCGGCCTCCATTTCCTTCATAAAGTTTTTGATACCTTCTCTCATTGTAGCGTCCCTCCAGTAGACTGTGCTCATTCGGCGTGATTATATTATTTCACCCTTGACACTCATTATGTGACGTGGTATATTCTACATAACATCATTTCGCGCGATTATGTAATGAATTGGACAGGAAATCCTCTGAAACAGGATACTTCTCTGTCAAATTTCGCGTCCGCAACAGAAGATTTCCCCCGCTGCTGCCGGGTGTTGCGGGTGACCAAAAATCCCTCAAAAACAATTATAAATAAGATTGATGCTTCAGGCAAATCCCATTTCGCCTGAGAGTGTTCAATTTCACGAAAGGATCGTATTATGTCTATTTTGTATGATAATTCAGATAAACCTGATCCATCCGCATATGATGCCGCTGCGAATTGCGCAGTCTACAGACCTGATTCTCCGCGCGCTATGATGCTCCTGCGAGAGGCGCTTGCGGACTATGCGGCGTCCAAAAAGAAGCAGTTTGAGATCCCGGAGGAACCTCAGCAGGCCGCAGAATTTCTGCTGCGGCAGCTGATTCCCGGCAAACAGCAGGGAGATTATACGATTGATGATCTGGCCGCTCTTCCGGACGGCCTGCGCTTTGAGCTGATCGACGGATATCTGTTCGTGATGGAATCTCCCTCGTTCAGGCACCAGACACTATCCATGCTGCTTGCCAGCGCAATGTCATCCTACATTCTGGAAAACAGAAGCCCCTGCTCTATCGTGCCTTCGTGGGATGTCCGTCCGGATCCCGGCAGAAAAACTCTGCTGGAGCCGGATATACAGATTTTCCGGGAGGCGTCCAAAAATACCGGCGGATATTTAAAAGGCGCGCCTGACTTTGTCATCGAAATCCTCTCGCCCTCCACCCGCAGAAAGGATGAAAAGCTGAAGCTGCGGAAATACAGAGAAATCGGCGTCCGGGAATGCTGGCTGATCGATCCGGCGGCAGAGTGGATCAAGGTCTATCATTTTCATGGCAAAGCGAAGTCCTCTGCCGCGCTCTACAGCTTCCGTGACACCATCCCTGTCGGAATCTGCGAAAGCGGACTTCGGATTGATTTTTCAAAAATACTGGAACAGCTTCTCTACCTGACATCCCTGCAGGATGAAAACAGTTTTTCCAACTGATGTCCCTGCAGGGTGAAAACAATTTTTCTGCTTGATACTCCCGCAGGATGAAAACATTTTTTCTGCTTGATGTCCCTGCAGGATGAGGACAGTTTTTGCTCACTGATATCGCAGCGGAAGCTCCATGTGATGTGCCTCCAGAAGTGCTTTGTCGCGCAAAATCTCCTCTGCGGATCCGTCTGCGGCGAGCGCTCCTCCCGAAAGAAGAAGCACGCGGTCACATGTATCGAGTATCATATCCAGATCGTGCGAGGCGATCAGCCGTGTCTGGGGCAGATTCCTTATGGCATTGATCACCGTCCGCCTGTTGCAGGGATCCAGCGCCGACGTCGGCTCATCCATCAGGATGATCTCCGGATCCATCGCGAGAACTGTCGCGATCGCGGCCATACGCTTTTCTCCGCCGGAGATTCTGTGATTGTGGCGGTGTTTCAGATCCTCCAGATTCAGCTGCCGCAGGATCTCGTCGACGCGAGCCTCTGCCTGTTCCCGTGACATCATGTAATTCAGAGGTCCAAACATCATGTCCTCATAGACTGTGGGCATAAACATCTGATTATCAGAATTCTGAAGAACATATCCCAGCTTGCGCCGGATTTCCTTTAGATTCTCTTTTACAGGAGACAGGCCGTCGGCCAGAATTGTCCCGCTCTGGCACGGCAGAAGGCCGAGCAACAGCTTCATCAAAGTCGATTTGCCCGCTCCATTCGCCCCGATCAGCCCGACCGCCTCTCCGTCATCAATCGCAAATGACAGATCCTCAAGGGCTGTCCGCTCTCCGTCATAAGAAAATGTAACATGCTGGAACTCTATCATTCGCTGTATCCCCTGCTGTTTTCTATCCAAAAAATCCCCCGATCAGGCTGGCGACCGGGACAAATCTTACAACCACGAAAAACACCATATTCAGCGCCACATACACCGCGTCCCTTCTGTCAAACGGCTTCCACGGCGCGTAATGAAAATGTCCGTGGTAGCCCCGCAGCTGCATGCTTGCGTACAGCTCCTGCGCGCGATCCATGCTCCGGAGCAGCAGCTGTCCGAGAAACGAGCCCCAGGCACTGACATGAATCCCTTTTTGGCCGGGCGCCCGCAGGTGATACGCGTCCGTCATCACTGCCAGTTCTTCCGTCATCACGCCGATATAGCGATAAGTGAGCAGGAACAATGTCACCAGAATCCCGGGCACATGCCAGTTCCTGAGCGCCGCGCAGAGGCTGTCGACGGGCGTGGATGCCATCAGCAGAAAAGAAGCCATCAGGCAGAAAATTCCCTTTAGCATCAGTGTAAGCATGGAAACCACGCCGCCGGAAACAGGCACGGATCCCAGGTATAACAGTGGTGTTTTGTCAAAAAAGGGATTCAAAAGACCAACTGCCATGACAAGCGGAAGGATGACGCGCGGTTTATAGAAGCAAAGACGGACCGGGATTCCGCTCAGCTGGAACAGGAATACCGGCCATAGAACCATCGGGATCAGTCCCGCAAGATCGTATTTGGAAAATGATACCGCTGCCAAAATGTACACGATCGTGCTCAGCAGCTTGGCTGCCGCATTCCGGTCATGGATCACGGAGTGCTGCGCCGCGAGATCGTCCATCTGGGATAATTCCCGCAGCGCCTGATTCATTTTGTTCATTCTGTTTGTTCCATCCGCGGGCGCTTATAAGACACCCTCGTTGCTTGTCCACCAGACATGCGCATTTGACGTCCTGTCCGGGGTCTCAGTCAGCCATTATGCTGAGGCCTTTTGATCCGCGCGCCTGCCGTTTACTGTTTTTTTCCGGAAAAATCCTCCGGCCAGGCAGATCAGCACGGCGACTGCCGCAACTATGGCTGATCCCACGATGCCGGAAACGGATGTCCCGGCGGCACTTTCGCTGTTTTTAAAAGAATAATCCGGCAGAAATGAGGTTTTCTCCTGAATGCTCTCTGCCGTGTCGGCTGCCCCGCTGCTGATGCCGAAATCTTCTTCATCCAGTCCCATATTTTGCGCGTATCCGCTCTCCTGATTGCCAAAGAGCGCCCACTCCAGGCCGTCAGGATGGCTGCTGGCCAGAAGACTCAGGCCGCCGCCGACCACCAGCGCGACAGCCGCGATCGTTACGACAACGCCGCGCAGTGAGCCTCTTCCTTTCGATTCTGTCCCGGCCACGTCAACGTCTTTGAGCAGCTCCGGCCGCGCGGAATACACATAGTTCAGCACCGCAGCTGTGATCAGACCCTCCACCAGGCCGATCGCCAGATGAATCGGCTGCATAAGCGCCATAAACGCCCCGAACGGCAGCTCTGTGATCCCGGATAGACTTGTCTCCAGCACAACAGAGAACGCGCCCAGCTGCAGTGTAATCACACACCCGAGAATCGAAGCCAGTGTGATGCCTGTCCGGCGTGAGGCCTTGCGCCCCTGGAATCTCCTGCTCCGCATCAGCGGCCGCCAGATCAGATAGTATCCCACAAAGCACCCGTAAAATGCCATGTTCCAGACATTTGCTCCCAGTGCCATCAGTCCTCCGTCCGCAAAAAACAGGCATTGAATTGCCAGAATCACAATCATCGACAAAAAGCCGGCCTGCGGTCCCAGCAGCGCCGAGAGAAGCATGCCGCCGCACATGTGCCCGGAGGATCCGGTGCCGGGTATTGTGTAGTTGATCATCTGCCCCGCAAATACCATAGCCGCGGTGACAGCCATCACCGGCAGCTTCTGCGGATCGTCTTCTTTCTTCAGTTTGTAGATGGATGCCCCTGCCGCCGCTGCGGACGCGGCGTACATTGTCGTTGCCACTGCCGGAGACAGCAGCGCGTCTGCCATATGCATTTGTTTTCCTCCCGGTTCTTTTTCTTCTACATATTAATGTACTAAAGAATCGGGTACGTGAGAAGCCCCTTGGGGGGTTATCAATTCGATGCTGCCATGGTAAAATGAAGGGGCAGCGCAGTCGAAAACGGATGTGCAGCAGGCCGGCAATCGATTTTTGCGTTTGTGTCTGACTGTGCAGAAAGAGCAGGTATACCGGGCTTATGGCTACACCCCTCCATAATCAAGAGCATACACATGAACGCATAAATGAACACACATATGAGCTCACACATGAACATACACACGAGCACGCACATGATCATATGAACGAACATACGCATGAGCATGCGCATCATCATATCCACAGTGATGATGAAAAACGCGCTGTACAGAACCGTCTCTCCCGGGCGATCGGACATCTGAACAAGGTCAAGTCCATGATCGACGAGGATGCGGACTGCAGCGAAGTACTGATCCAGCTGGCTGCTGTCCGTAACGCAATCAACAACACAGGCAAGCTGGTTTTGAAAAACCATATGAATCACTGTATTGTGCACGCGATTGAGGACGGTGACACAGAGACGATAGCAGCGCTTAATCACGCGATCGATCAGTTCATGAAATAAAGTACGCGGGGCTGTCACATTATGATAAGCAGTTAATTGCTTTATGTGGCAGCCCCGTCATTCTATTATAGTAAATGCAATTAAGTGTCTGCGTTTCCTATAATTATGATTTTCCGGTCTTGTGGTTGGAAACTACATCAAATACGACTGCGATCAGAAGGACTGCGCCTTTTACGACGTACTGCCACTGGTCGGACAGTCCGTAGATCGACATGCCCTGGTTGATGACGCCGAGCAGGATCGCGCCGACCATGATACCCGGGACGGAGCCGGATCCGCCGTATGCGCTCGCGCCGCCGATGAAGCAGGACGCGATCGCGTCCATCTCATACGAGGTACCAAGGTTTCCGTCTACCGATCCGATGCGGGCCGCTACCAGGAGTCCTGAAAGTCCCGCGAGCAGGCTCATCAGGAAGTATGCCCAGAAATAAACCTTGCGCGGATCAATACCGGAGAGCTTGGTCGCCTTCTCGTTTCCGCCGACTGCGTAGAAGTAACGGCCGAATACCGTTGTGCTTGTCAGGAACGCAAAGATCAGGACAACCACCAGGATCCAGATCAGCATGACCGGAATTCCTTTGTAGCTGGAAAGCTTCCACGCATACAGGACAATCAGGAGATCGATCACCGCGATCTTCGCGTAAGCCGCCAGATTGCTGCCGATGTCATATCCGAGCTTTGCGCGGCGCTGTCTGCTGATCACGGTATAGACCGCAAGAAGCACTGCAATTATGATGCCGACGATCAGCGCGGACGTACATTTCCCGTTTTCCTCCCCTGTCAGCTTGATATAAGACGCGAACAGGTTCAGGTATTTCTTGTTTGTGATGCTGATGGTGCGGGAATCCAGTACCGCGCGGGCAAGTCCTCTGTACAGGAACATCCCTGCCAGTGTGCAGATGAACGGCGGAATGTGAATGTAACCGATCAGCCAGCCCTGGAAGATACCGATGACCAGCGATACGATAAGTGCCACAAAAATCGCCATGCCTGCGCTCATCTTGAGATCCATGATCTTGGACGCCAGAGCGGCCGAGAGACACAGGGTACTGCCGATCGACAGGTCGACGTTACCGCCGGTCAGGATACACAGCAGCATGCCGCAGGCCATTACCAGCACGTACGCGTTCTGCAGCAGCAGATTTGAGATATTCTGCGCCAGGATCAGCTTTCCCCCGGTCAGTACGGAGAAAAATACAAATACAACCAGGAGCGCAATCACCATCGTATATTTTTTGATAAAGGTTTTGAAATTCATCTGTTCCTCCTTCTACCACTCAGTGCCGGCTGTCAGAGGAAAGGATCGCACTCATGATTTTCTCCTGCGTCGCCTCTGCCGCGGTAAACTCTGTCACCATCTTGCCTTCATTCATTACGTAGATACGGTCGCACATACCAAGCAGCTCCGGCAGTTCGGAAGAAATCATCACGACCGCCTTGCCCTCGCTGACCATCTTGTTGATAATGCCATAGATCTCATACTTTGCGCCGACGTCGATACCACGCGTCGGCTCATCGAGGATCAGCACATCCGGCTCGGCAAACAGCCACTTGGACAGCAGAACCTTCTGCTGGTTTCCGCCGGAAAGGTTTCCCGTAAGCTGCTGTACGCCCGGCGTTTTTGTATTCATCGCTTTTACAAAATCCTCGGCAAATTTGTTTTCCTTCGCCGTATCGATGATGCCCCGCTTATTCGCGATTTTTCCCATGCGGGCAAGCGTCGTATTGCGCGCAATGGTGTCAGAAAGGATCAGGCCGTCTGTCTTCCGGTCCTCTGTCGCGTACGCCAGTCCATGCGCGATCGCGTCCTGCTCATTTTTCAGGAACACTTCTTTTCCGTTGATAAATTCCTGTCCGGAGATCCGGCTTCCGAAGCTTTTTCCGAACAGGGACTTTGCCAGCTCGGTGCGTCCCGCGCCCTGCAGGCCGGAGAAGCCGACGACCTCTCCTCTGTGTACCTTAAAGCTGATGTTTTCCGCCATGCACTTCTCAGTGTAGACCGGATGATAAACAGTCCAGTTCTTTGCCTCGAACAGGACTTCAGAGCCGATCTTGTGTTCCCGCTCAGGGTAGCGGTCCGTGAGTTCACGTCCGACCATGCCGCGGATGATACGCTCCTCATCAATATCATGATTTGGGTTTTCCATGGTCTCTATGGTCGAGCCGTCTCTGAGGACTGTGATCTTATCCGCGCAGTACGCGACCTCGTTCAGCTTATGGGTGATGATGATGGATGTCATGCCTTCTTTTTTGAAGCCGAGCAGCATGTCGAGCAGCATGCGTGAGTCTTCCTCGTTCAGCGAAGATGTCGGCTCGTCCAGCACCAGAAGCTTTACATTTTTCGAGAGCGCCTTTGCGATCTCGACCAGCTGCTGCTTGCCTGTACCGATGTCCTTGATCAGTACCGATGATTTTTCCCTCAGTCCGACGCGCTTCATGGCGAGGTCGGCCTGCTTGTATGTTTCATTCCAGTTGATCTTGCCGAAGCCGTTTCTGCGCTCATTTCCCAGAAACATATTTTCGGCAATCGTGAGTTCCGGAATCAGGGCGAGTTCCTGGTGGATGATAACGATCCCCTCTTTTTCGGAATCACGTATCGTACTGAATTTACATTCTTTTCCGTTATATACTATCTCTCCTTCGTATTCTCCCGTCGGGATTGTTCCCGAGAGTACATTCATCAGGGTGGATTTTCCAGCTCCGTTTTCCCCGACGAGCGCGTGGATCTCTCCGCGCTCGACCTTCAAATTGACGTCGTCGAGCGCTTTGACGCCCGGATAGAGCTTTGTAATATGCTTCATCTCCAAAATGGTGTCCGCCACAGATATACCTCCCGTACTGTCTGAATTGAGAATGGGGCTGCCGCACCAGAAAGCAGTGCGACAGCCTCGTATTTCCTATGACTGTGAAAACCTGATTGTCAGTTTTCCGTCATCATGATGTCGGATGCGGATATCCGTCGTCATCCATGGTGTAGTAACCGGTGTCAACAAGTTCTTCCTGAATATTGTCTTTTGTTACGACTGAAGGTGTCAGCAGGAAGGATTTGACAGGGCCTGCGCCGTTGTCATAGGACTCTGTGTCATAGACGCAGTCGAAGTCCCAGCCTGCAGAGGAGATCAGTCCTTCGTCCGGCGTCTCGCCGTTCAGGATTGCGACGCCAAGGTCAAGTGTTACGACTGCCTCGTTTGCCACTGCCTTATAAACGGTCATGGTCTGCTTTCCGTCTACGATGTTTGCGAGGTTCGCCTCATCGCCGTCCTGACCGGTGATGATGATGTCGTTTGTTCCTGCGTAGTCGGATTCAATTGCCTGTGTTACGCCAAGTGCTGTGGAGTCATTGGAGCAAAGCGCAACGTCAAGCTGTGTTCCATCGGAGTAGTTGGAAGCCAGGATGTTCTGGAAACGGTTCATAGCCTTATCAGTTGCCCATGTCGGGGTAGCGACCTGATCAAAGGAAGTCTGCCCGGACTGAACGACCAGCTTGCCCTCGTCGATGTACGGTCCAAGGACATCGTACGCGCCGCGGAAGAAAACGCCTGCGTTGTTGTCGGCCGGGTCACCTGCTGTAAACTCGATATTGAACGGGCCTTCTGCATTGTCCAGATCCAGCTGGTCGCGCACGAACTCGCCCTGCATCTTACCGACAGTGTAGTTGTCGAAGGATACATAGTAGCTGACTGCGTCGCTGTTCATGATCAGACGGTCATAGGAGATTACCGGGATGCCGGCGTCCTTTGCGTCTTCCAGAACACGGGTGACAGACTCGCCGTCAACCGGAACGATTACCAGCAGGTCAACATTTTCTGCGATCAGACCTTCGATGTCTTTGATCTGCTGATCGATCTTGTTGTCGGAGAAGATCAGTTTTACATTGTAGCCCTGGCCCTCGAACTGCTGCTGCAGGAAGGATCCGTCACGATTCCAGCGCTCAAGAGATTTTGCCGGCATCAGAAGACCGACTGTGCCTTTTTCGCCTGTTGTCTCTGCCGCTGCGGAAGATGCTGCTTCAGCTGCGGAAGACGCTGCTTCAGCTGTGGAAGACGCTGCTTCAGCTGCGGAAGATGCTGCTTCAGCTGCGGAAGACGCTGCTGCGGATGATGCGCTGTCAGACGCGCCGCCGCAGCCTGCAAGCATTGCGGCACCCATTGCGGCAGAAAGCAGAATGCTGAGAAGTTTCTTTTTCATTTCTTTCCTCCTTTGGATGTATTTTGGGATATATTCCACTTCTGTTTTCTGTTCTTGTTTAAGAACAATTGCTGTTTACATTTTCAAATTTATACGAAAGTATACCCAAAATAAAGAGGATATTCTTGCACTTCCCACAAAGAAAAACCGGCAGCACAGCCGCCGGTTCGTCATTTTCAATAGCACTTTTTTGCTTTGATCTGCACTTTTTTGATATGATCAGTCATTTACATTCAAATAAACTTCCTCCCGCAGATGAAAGCCGCTTCCGATCACTACCTCGTCAATATTCTCTCTGTCGACCGCAACCGGCTCGATGTTCATGTAAGGAATCCCGTATTCATCGCCGCTCATGTGCCCTGTCCCCTGAATCTTCTCACCTTTCGCGAGCGCCACGGCACATTCCGCCGCTTTTGAGGCCAGTTCTTCGATCGGTTTATATGCGGTCATGGCCTGTGTTCCCTCGACGATGCGCTGGCAGGCTTCCAGATCCGCATCCTGGCCTACGACTGTCACCTGACCAGCTATCCGCCGCTCGGAGAGGTACTGCACCACGCCGCCCGCCAGAGAATCATTTCCGCACATGATCGCCTTGACGCCGCTCATATAGGTCTCATGTGTACTGAGGTATTCAAAGGCTTCTTCCGTCTTCCACTCTTTGGCGTAGTATTCGTCGACGATCTCAAATCCTTTTCCGCTGATTTCCTGATCAAACCCCTTGTCCAGCAGAGTGACATTATAATCCTTCATGGGACCGGTGATTTTCAGGATTTTTCCGCCGTCAGGCATCGCCTTTTCAATTGCCTGCGCCATCAGGCGGCCGACAGATTCGCTGTTTACCGAAATATACAGAGAGTAATCCGTGTTCAGCATCATCCTGTCATATGAGATCACCGGAACGCCGGCCGCCCTGGCGCGCGCAGCTGCCTCCGAGAGCGCGTCGGTCTCTACCGGTATGACCACGATCGCATCCATCTTTTTTCCAAGAAAATAATCGATCTGCCTGATCTGCTCATCGACGTCGCCGAATGCATTCTGTACATTCACCTCTGCGCCGAGCGCACGCGCCGTGGAGACAAAGATGTCCCGGTCCTTCAGCCACCGTTCCTGCACCATCGAGTCAAATGACACCCCGATCTGCAGCTTGTCCTTCTCCGGCGCGCTGTTTTCCCGGACGGCAGTGTCCGTGCCGGCTCCGCATCCAGCCATAAAGACAGAGAGCAGACAGATCAGGAGCACTGCGGCATTCCTTCGCATGTTCCGGCAGGGTCTTCCTGTTCGCTTTTCTGATTTCATGGCTGCACCTCTCCGCGGAATTCTGTCGGGGTCTTGCCGACATTTTTCTTGAAGATCCTCGAGAAATAATTCGGATCGGTATAGCCGACCTCCAGGCAGATCTCCCGCATCGGTTTGTTGGTCTGTATCATCAGTTCCTTGGCTCTCCCGAGCCTTCTTCCCGTCAGGTACTCCATAAAGGTCTCGCCTGTCTTCTCTTTAAACAGACGCGAGAGGTAGTAAAAGCTGACATCCTCGTCGCGCGAGATGCCTTCCAGGGAGAGATCCGGATCGGAGTATTCGTTGTCCACGCGGTTTCTGACCCGCGAAACCAAATTGGCATTTTCCCGTCTCCGTTTATCCGCAATGTAATCCGCGGTCTGCAAAATGTGCGACACAAACCAGCTTTCCAGCGCGCCCAGATCATTTGTATTCATCACGTCGGGCAGATAAGATGAGCGGGACATAAAGTAGTAGGTAAGGCCGACGGCCTGATGCGCCATCAGCTCAGCGCGCAGCACAAACTCCAGGATCTTTACCCTGATATCCATGAGCGCCTCCGCGTAATTGGTCTCCATCCATTTGAAGAACTGCTTCGCGTATTTCCGGCTGTTTTCCGCATCGCCCTGCTCAATCGCGTGGAACAGCTGCTTCTCTGTCTCGATGGGATAATTCTCAGCAAATCTGATATCGCTCTTGACGTCCTTCGCGTGCGCGACACCAGCGTCTGTGATGCGCAACGCGCCGAGCGCTTCCCGGTAGGACTCTTCGAGTTCGGGGAGCGGCTTGACGGTTCCGATACCTATCCTGAACCCGCCCGCAAAGGCATCCTGCAGTGTTTCCCGCAGCTGCCTCGCGCGCTCGATCACGTCTGTTCTCTGATTGTAATCAAAATGTTCTGCATCTGTTTCGAGGAAACACGTGATTTTTCCGCTGATCATAGGACCGGCCAGACAGGGCATATGATTTTTCACAAGTTCTCTGATCTTCGCCTCATTTTCCTGAAGAATAATACCTGCCTCGACAGGAAGCCCGGACACAGGCTGGCTTTTTTGCAGACTGCAGGCGATCACCAGCATATATCCGTAACTGCTCTGTATCCCGAGCAGATCCCTGTACCGCTCAAGATTTGTGTCAAAATTCTCCTGAAACAGAACGGAATAGATAAAGCTGCTTTCGATCAGCGGGTAAACTGTCTCGATCTCCTCCCGGATCTTCAGACTGATTCTTCTGGCCTCGCGCTCCTTGTCGATCTGGTTGATGGCGCGAGAGAGAACGTCGAGGATCGTCTTGCGGTCAAAGGGCTTGTTGAGATAGTCCATGACGCCGAGGCTGATGGATTCCTTTGCGTAATCAAACCGGTCATAGGCGCTGACCACGATAAAGATCACCTCGGGATTGACCCGCTGGATCTCCCGCATGGCGTCGATTCCGTTGATCCCCGGCATCTGGATGTCCATGAAGGCAATATCCGGGCGGAATTGTTCCGCAAGCGTGATCACTTCACGGCCGGTCTTGGCGGACATGACCTCACATTCATCCCCGTAGGCCCTCTCTATGATCATGCGGAGGGAGTCGATCACGATCCCTTCATCATCTGCAAGCATTATCCTGTACATATCTTCCCCCTGCGGCGGACTTCCATTCAGATCCTGCAGGCCGTATCAGCCGCTGATTTCGTCAGACTGACTCCGTCCTCTGCTGCCCTGCTGCCTTCGCTGTCCCGTTGCCTCGCTGTCTTCGCTGCTCTGCTGCCTCGCTGCCTTAGCTGTCCTGCCGCCTCACTGTCTTTGCGGCCTTGCTGCCTCGCTGCCTTCGCTATCCTGCCGGCTCACTGTCTTCGCTGTCCTGCCGCCTCGCTGTCTTCGCTGTCCTGCTGCCTCACTGTCTTCGCGGCCTTGCTGCCTCACTGTCTTCGCTGTCCCGTTGCCTCGCTGTCCTGCCGCCTCACTGTCTTTGCGGCCCTGCTGCCTCATTGGCTTCGCTGTCCCGCTGCAATTCATCCGCCAGCAGCGTAATCGTCACCTCTGTACCCTTGTCTTTTCCCTCGCTTCTGATAGAAAACAGGTCGTCACTTCCATAGAACAATTCCAGCCTTGTCATGACATTGTGAAGTCCCACGCCGTTGGAATCGGTTTCCGTCCTGTCCGCGATCGTTTTGCCCTCCATGATCGCGTCAATCTGTTCCTGTTCCATGCCGATTCCGTTGTCCTTGATACTCACGACGGCCCTGCCGCCCTCTCTGGAAGCCGTCAGCGTGATGCACGCTTTTCGCTCAATTCCCCTGATCCCGTGATTCACTGCATTTTCGACGATCGGCTGCAGCATCATGCCTGGCATCGCAATATGCAGAAGCGACGCGTCGACTTTTTTTGTGTAATGAATTTCTCCTGAAAATCTCACATTCAGAATATAGATGTAGTTATCCACGAGCGCAATCTCATCTGAGAGGGTCGTCTCTGCGCTCCCTTTCCGGATCCGGTACCGGAAAAAAGAAGCCACATTCTGAATATAGACTTCGGTCTGAGGCGCATCCTCCATCATGGCGAGCTGTGCGCCGGCGTTCAGCGTATTAAACAGGAAATGGGGGTTGATCTGCGCCTGAAGATAGCGAAGCTCCGCATCCTTCAGGTGTGCCGCCATTACAAGCTCCCGCTCCTGCACCGGGCTGAGAATATTTCTCGTCAGAAGAGAAATGATCGCAAGATTAACCACCGAGGTCAGAATCAACATAACAAAGAAGATGATCTCCAGCGTGCCGAATGAGCGGATCAGCGCCTGATAATTCTTTGTGTTTTTATTAAAAAGCCTGTCGTTCAGGCTGTACAGGTAGGTATTGATGTACTGATAAACGCCGGAAGCCTCGCTGAAGGCTGCTTTGTAGCGTCCGACCATGCGGCCGCGCTGTGCGTTGACCGCCTCCTCCGCGCAGGCCATATAAGTGTCCGAAAGATTCATGACATTTTCCGCAAGAATCCTGGCGTCAACGTCAAAGGAGGCAAGATTCAGGCGCTCTGTCATCTCTGAATAGCGCTGTGCCGTGCGGTAATACTCCTCCAGCGTGTCACTGGACCGCGTCTCGAGATATTCTCCGAGCATCTCCTGCACATCGCCAAGTACATCCGACAGGTCGTTTACCACGACATTTGAGGAATAGATCTGGTCGATCCTCCTGATCATGGTGTTTACATTGACAAACAGAAACAGATTCACCGCAAACATAATAATACTGGTAAATGCAAAAACGAGCGTCAGCTGATTCTGAATCGACATTTTTGCAAATGCCTGTCCGGATTTTTTCCGCCAGTCCCCGCTCATTCCTGCACCTCTTCTTCCTCTTCCGGCTGCTGCCGGAATGCGGCTGCATTATCTGCGTTGACTACCTGCAGATCCATCGGTATATATTCATTCACAAATCCGTCCGTCTGGTATTCATCCAGAACACTGATGCAATTGGCGCCGATTCCGTGCGTATCGACGGCAATGGTCGAAGTCAGGATGTTTTTTTCGATTGCAGACAGGATCTTTTCATTAACATCATACCCGAACACCCGGGTCTCGCCCACCATATTATAATCAATCAGCGCCTGACACGCGCAGGACGTATCTTCCCGCGTCAGACAGATCAGCATGTCCGGGCGCTTTTTATTATCCATAATAAGATCCCCGATTTCCTGGACAGACTGGAACGGAACCCGGTAATCAATTGTCTTTGATTCCAGCGTAAACCGGTCCCCCATACCGCCCTTGTCCAGTGCCTCGCGGATGGCGCCAAACAGTATATTCTGATTGGCATTTTCATCTTTTACGCCCGTCAGAACAATGATCTTCTGCTTCCAGGGCGTGGCGTGCTTCATGATCTCCTCTGCATATAATGTGCCGAGGCTGTAGTAGCTGATCCCGACAAATGACTGCCGTTTGCTCTCCGCGTTGTCGGTAACAATCGTAACGACCGGGATCCCTGCCTCCACCGCTTTATCGATCATGCGGGTGATTGCTCCGGTCACGTAACCCTCCAGGATGATCCCGTCTATCTTCGCGTCAATCGCGATCTGCAGGAGTTCCTCGACGCTGTAATCTGCATTCAGGTCTTTTCCCATGAATTCTACATAATCGCCGTTCTTCCGTCCCTCTTCGAAAACAGCGTTGTAGATGTCCTGATAAAAATCATCTGAAGTTTCATAGCAGATAAATGCATAGTGCTTGCGGTAGGAACTGTCCTCCGATACGATCTGATATATTTGTCTTGCCTGATGCCGGAAATAGATCAGCCCGCACGTCGTAACGGCGATAAAGACAGCCAGTATGATAACTGCCGCTGCCCTCACATACTTATTCTTCATGATCATCACCTGTTCCCCTGCAACTCACTCAGTAGAAAACACGCGGGGCCTTATGGCCCCGCGCGTCTTTATTTTCAGGACGTTTTCAGCACATCTTTTA
>JAFVEX010000090.1 GCA_017475785.1 Eubacterium sp.
AGAAGGAGAACGGTATGGGCGGCAACAACGGCAGGACGCTCCTGGAAATGAAAGGGATTGACAAGCGGTTCCCGGGCGTTCACGCGCTGAAGGGTGTGGATTTTTCTCTTGAGCCCGGTGAGGTCTGCGCGATCCTCGGCGAGAATGGCGCGGGAAAATCGACGCTGATGAACGTTCTGGGCGGCGTTTACTCCCCGAATGAGGGTACGATCACAATCGGAGGAGAGCAGGTTTCCTTCCGCAATACCAAGGACGCGGAGAAACAGGGGATCGCGTTTATCCATCAGGAGCTTTCTCTTTTCCCAAAGATGGATATTGCCTCCAATATTTATATTCAGGAGCTGCCGAACAGGAATGGCATGATCAGCACGCGCAAAATGCACCAGAATACGCGGGAGATCCTGAAGCGCGTAAAGCTTGAGAACAGAAGACCCGACGAGATCGTCGGCGACCTGAAAATCGGAGAGCAGCAGCTGGTGGAAATCGGCAGAACGCTGATCAGGGGAATCAAAGTCCTGATTCTGGATGAGCCGACTTCCTCGCTGACCAGCGCGGAGATTGAGACGCTGTTTGCGATTGTGCGGGAACTGAAGGCGCAGGGAACGGCAGTGGTATTCATCACACATCACATGGATGAGATTTATGAGATCTGCGACACGATCATGATCATGCGCGATGGTGAGCGCATTATGAAATGTGGCGTGCGGGACATCTCCCGCGCGGAGGTGGTCAACCAGATGCTTGGCCACACGGCAGAGGAGCAGTACAGCCATCCGGACCGAACCTATGGCGAGGAAGTTCTCCGCGTAGAAGGCCTGAGCCGCAGGAATAAGCTGAACGGAATTCATTTCAGCGTCAGAAAGGGCGAAATGCTGGGGCTGTACGGCCTGCTGGGATCCGGACGGACAGAAGTGCTCCGGAGTATTTTCGGGCTGGATAAATATGATTCCGGCGAGATTTACTACCTCGGTAACCAGATTCAGGTAAAAAATCCGAAAGAAGCCATCGATATGGGGATGGCCATGGTGACAGAGGACCGTCATAAGGAAGGGCTTGTCCTGGAGGAGTCGGTTCATTTCAACATGACGCTGGCGAACCTGAAGGCGATCCAGAACGGTGTTTTTGTGGATCGGGCAAAGGAAAAAGCGCTGAGCAACAGCGGGGTGAAAGCGCTCCGCGTCAAGACGGCTTCGATCAATACGGCAGTCAAGTACCTCTCCGGAGGAAATCAGCAGAAGGTCGTCCTGTCGAAATGGCTGAACACGGATCCGAAACTGATTTTGCTGGATGAGCCCACCAGAGGAATTGACATTGGCGCGAAGCAGGAAATCTATGGAATTGTCGAACGGCTTCTGGAAAAAGGCGTCGCCGTCATCATGGTTTCTTCTGAGGTGCCGGAGCTTCTGGGTGTCTGCGACAAGGTGGTCGTGCTGCGGAACGGAGACCAGGTCTGTGAACTCGTAAATGATGATTCGCTTCAGGCGTCCGCGCTTCTAGAGGCGGCTATGGGAGGAGATTAAAATGGCATCAAGTGAAAAGAAGGGCGGCCTGAAGCTGTCGAGTCTGTTTCTGGAGTACGGCATTTATTTCATGCTCCTGCTGATTATCGTAATCCTTGCGATCACCAGCCCGAGCTTCCGTACGATGACAAACCTGACCAATGTCCTGCTGCAGGTCACGACCTATGGATGTCTTGGCATCGGCATGACGTTTGTAATCATGACAGGCGGAATCGATGTGTCGGTCGGCGGCATCATGGTATGCTGCGGCAGCCTGTACGTTGTCATGGCAAAGGCGGGACTGCCGGCAGGACTCTGCATCCTGATGATTTTTGTACTGGCGGTTATCTTCGGTATTGTGAATGGCATCGCCGTCGCGTACATCGGAATGCCCGCGTTCCTCGCGACGCTGGCAACCCAGTGTGTCGGCCGCGGAATGTCGCTCGTTCTGACAGGCGGCTCCTCATACAGAGATCTGGACGCGAGCTTCACGTTTTTTGGAAAAACAAAGCTTCTGGGCGTGTCAATCCAGATCTGGGTCATGATCATCCTGTTTATCATCGGCTACATCATTCTGCACAAGACGGTTTACGGAAGAAAGCTGACGGCAGTCGGCGGCAACCTGAACGCGGCACGTGTTTCCGGTATCAATGATAAGCTGATCACCTGCAGCGCGTACATCCTCATGGGACTTCTGAGCGGTATCGCGGGGTATCTGACAATGGCCCGCCTGGGCAGCTACTACTCGGCGATGGGCGACGGAATCGAGTTCATGGTCATCGCCGCGGTTGTCATCGGCGGCACCAGCATGGTCGGCGGCTCCGGGTCCATGATCGGAACACTGGTCGGTACAATTTTGATTGGTATCATTAACAACGCTCTGAACCTGTTCCACGTAGGAGCGGAGTGGCAGGATGTCGCGAAGGGCGTCATCATCTTCCTGGCGGTTCTGTTTGACGCCGTGAAAAACAAAGCAAAGGCTTCTGACTGAGGAAGCGTTGCGATATAGAAACAAAGAACACAGGAACCCTTTGACAAACAGCAGAAAACAACAGGTATTGGCAACCACATGAAAGAGAAGGAGGAAACAATGAAACGTAATTTCTTAAAGGCAGCAGGTATTTTATCCATCATCGCAATGGTCGGAACAGGACTGGCAGCTTGCGGATCTTCTGATTCCGGATCATCCGACGCGGCAGCATCCAGCGCGGCAGCATCCAGCGCAGCGGCATCCAGCGCAGATGCATCCAGCGCGGCGGCATCCAGCGCGGCTGAGGCTTCTTCTGCGGACGACGCTTCTGCGGATGACGCTTCTGCAGGCGGAAAGAAGATGGCGATCATGATGCACTCTGTTGCAGATGATTTCATTTATTGCTGCGGAAAGCACGCACAGGATTACGCAGAGGCACAGGGTTACGAAGTAACATTCCTTGACGCGAAGAATGAGCCGGATACACAGGCGTCTCAGGTAGAAGATGTTCTCTCAGGCGGATATGACGCGATCATTCTGGCACCGGTTGACGCAGACGCACTTTCCGATTCTGTCGCGAAGATTAATGAGGCAGGGATTCCTGTCACACTGCTTGACCGCGGCGTAACAGAGGGCGCATATGTATCTCTGAATCAGGCAAACAACGTTGACTGCGGTTATGAAGGCGCGCAGCTGATCGCCTCCCAGGCAGAGAAGTACGGAATCGCCGTCGAGGATCTGAAGGTTCTGGAACTGCAGGGCATGCTCTCCAGCGGATCCGGACGTGAGCGTACAGAAGGCTTCCAGAAGGGCGCAGAGGAGCTCGGACTGAATGTCGTTTCTTCTCTTCCGACTGACTGGGATTCTGAGAAAGCTTATAACGCGACACTTGACGCGCTGCAGGCTGATCCGGACATCAACGCAATCTTCTGCGCTTCTGACGGTGTTATGGCTGACTCTGTAACACAGGCGCTCGACCAGCTTCAGCTGCTGAAGTCCAATGACGAGGAAGGCCATATCATTATCGTCACAGTCGACGGAACACCTGGCGTCATCCAGTACATCAAGGACGGAATGATTGACGCGGCAGCTTCCCAGCCGGCATTCGATATGGCAGAGGGTGCTGTAGATTATCTGACAAAGGCTCTGAACGGAGAAGAAGAGATTGAGGCTTGCGTAGACAACTCCATCGCTCCGACAGAGATCACCATTGACAATGTAGACGATGACACACTGTGGGGAAATAACGTCTGATTATGGGAAACTTTAAATTAGGAATTGTTGAGTGGGCGTGCCCGCTCCCGGGACCCGCGGGGCTGAAGATCGCCGCAGAACTGGGACTTCAGGGAATGGAGCTGGATTTTGGCGAATACGAGGCAGGATATCCGCTCTACAATCCGAGAATTCAGGATCTGTATCTGGAATTTGGCGAGAAATATGGAATCGAGTTTCCCTCCATCGGCTTAAACGCGCTGAATACGCACGGGATGTGCCATGACCGCAATACGGTGGACGGCATGATCGCGACAGAGACGATCAAAAAGGGAATCGAGACTGCTCTTAAAATGAAGATTCCGGTTGCGCAGCTGCCGAGCTTCGACAACGGATTTATCCGGACAGAGAAGCATTTCTACAACGTCTGCGAGAAACTGAAGCTGGCGTGCGAGCTGTCCGAGGGCACAGACCTGATCATCGCATTTGAGAATGTGCTCGACGCGGAGAAGACAAAAGAGATGATCCGTGAGGTGAATAATCCGCGTGTCAAGGTATTCTTCGACACACAGAACTATCATCTGTTCAGCGGGCTGAATGAGGCGGAGACGCTTCGTGAAATCGCGGACGATGTGGCTCAGATTCACATCAAGGACGGCTACAACAACGCGATCAGCTCGGCCATCCTGGGTCACGGCGACGCAAAATTTGCCGAAACCGCGGAGGTAATCAAGGAGACGGCTTGTACGGAATGGCTGTTCCTGGAGAACTTTTACGCGACACTGCCGATCCGGAATAACCACAGAGATTTCTATGAGATCATGCGGAAGGATATCCAGATCGCGAAAGAAACATTTGGTATCTGATCTTTTTTACAGCAGGTTTTCCTCTCCTGCGAAGATATGGAATAACACTTTGTACAAGAAACCGGGATGTGCGGCCGCACATCCCGGTTTCGATTGCATTGTCGCGTATTTTCGCCGCAGCAATCAGGAACAATTGGCCAGGAAAATGATCAAGTTATTCTGCTGCAGTTCCTTACTTCAGATAAAGTATGTTCGAGTGAGTCAGCGGCAGCATATTCCGATACCGACTGCGTCGACGCCGACGTGGCACGCGATGCTGCAGGAAAGCTGGCTGTAGTATGTGTTGCAGTTGGGAAATGCTTCCTGCACTGTGTGAAGCCAGGTGTCGGCGTCTTCCTGTTTTGTGAAGGTGCCGGCCGCGCCGATGTAGATTCTGGAGGGATCGATATCCGGGAAGCGTGTGTCCAGGTCGTGCTGAACGGCCTGGCAGATGCGTGCCTCGCACTGGTGGATGCCGCGGACTTTGGCAAAGGCATCCAGCTTGCCGCCCTGAATGGTCAGGATCGGCTTGATGTGAAAGACAGACGCGACTGCTGCGGCGGCGGGGGTGACCCTGCCGCTTTTTTTCAGGAGATCCAGCGTGTTGACAGCAATATAGATGCTGGCGTGGAGGCCGGTCTCTTCCAGATGAGCACGGATGTCTGCCGCGGTTTTTCCCTGATCCGCAAGTGCTTTCGCCTCAAAGACAGAGTCGCGCAGAGTAACAGAGATCCGGTGGCTGTCCGCCACCTGGACTTTTTCGCCAAATTCCCGCGCAAAGGCAATCGCGGTGTCACAGGAGTTGGAGAGGCCGCTGGACATCGGGATGTGGACGATTTCGTCATAGCCCGACGTGAGCAGATCCGTCCACATCGTGATCAGAGATTCCGGAGACGGCTGCGAAGTGCTGACATCGCGCCCGTCCAGGATAGCCTGATATAATTCCCGGTCTGTGATGTTCGTATGCTCCAGGTAATCCCTGCCGTCTATGATGACCGGCATGGGAATGACGTGAATGCCGTACTGCTTTCCCTCTGCCGGTGAAATTCCGCTGTTGGTATCTGTAACAATTGCTGTATTTGACATGGTGTTGTTCTCCGTTTATAATTTAGACAAATGTGGAACAAGTGTATCACATCGTGTAACAGGCGTCAATATACTCTGGTGAGTCAGTTTTCTGCGCTTTGTTTCATAAAAGCAGACAGCGGGTACCCTGTGCTGTGACGGATGCTTTTTGGGGCAGAGTGTGCGGGAGGGCGCAGAGGCTGCCGGGAGCAGAAGCAGAAAAGACACAGAGCCTGCCGGGAGCAGAGGAAGAAAAGACACAGAGGCTGGCGGGGCGCAGAAGCAGAAAAGACGCAGAGGCTGCCGGGAGCAGAAGTGGAAAAGACACAGAGGCTGCCGGGAGCAGAAACAGAAAAGACACAGAGCCTGCCGGGGCGCAGAAACAGAAAAAACACAGAGGCTGCCGGGAGCAGAAACAGAAAAGACACAGAGGCTGACGGAGTACGGATTCGGGAAAGGGGAAGCTTGCGGGGATGGATAAGAGAAAACAGAAGAACCAGGAAGTCAAGCAGGCGATCACAGAGGCTTTTTTCCGCCTGATGCGCAGGCGGGAGGACACCGAAATCTCCGTAACGGATCTTGTGCGCGAGGCAAAGGTCGCCCGTGTGTCATATTACAGAAATTTTGACTCGAAGGAAGATATCGTCGCATCTCTGGTGGACACCGTTCTGGAAGAGTATGAAGATGGCGTGAACAAGGAAATCGGTTTCTACTGCTACCAGCACATTCTGCGCAGCTTTCAGTTTTTTGAGGCGTATCAGGAATATATGCTGGACATTATACGTTTCAACTACACCAGGATCCTGCTGGAGAAGCTGAACCGGTTTCATGAGCGGATGGACGGAGATGTCCCGGCGAATTCGCTCCAGCGCTACCGCATCTACGCTTACATGGGAGCGCTTGTGAATACGGTATTGTTCTGGATCGGCTCCGGGAAGAAGGAGACACCCACGGAGATGGCCCTTCAGTTCTGCTCGATGATGGGGATTACAGCCGGCGTGCCAGAGGGATAAAAAAGAATTCCTTCGCAGGGACTGCCGGGTAAATGTTCTTATAAAATTCACACTTCGGCAGGCGAACTGTGGTATGATAACCGGGCAGTCAGGCTCCAGAACATTTATTTGGAGACTTTGCGGGAGTTTAGACTGCGGATGGTAGAGGGTTGCTGATATTATGAAAAAAGGATTGGTTTTGGAAGGCGGCGCGATGCGCGGCATGTTTACGGCCGGCGTGACGGACGTGATGATGGAGCACGGAATCACATTTGACGGGATGATCGGGGTCTCCGCAGGCGCCGCGTTTGGCTGTAATTACAAATCCGGCCAGATCGGCCGGGTGATCCGGTATAACAAGCGGTTCTGCCGGGAGCCGAAGTTCTGCAGCATACGCTCGTGGATCCGGACAGGCGACCTGTACGGCGCGGAATTCTGCTGGCACACGCTGCCCGAAGAGCTGGATCTGTTCGATATGGAGACGTTTCGGTCTTCGCCGATGGAGTTTTACGCGGTCTGTACCGATATTGATTCAGGCAAAGCGGTCTATCACCGCTGCGACGCGGGAGATCAGACAGATCTGGAGTGGATGCGGGCGTCTTCGTCGATGCCGGTCGTCTCCAGGCCGGTCGAGATCGATGGCCGGCGTCTGCTGGACGGCGGCGTGACAGATTCCATCCCGCTGCGGTTTTTTGAGCGGGCAGGATATGAGCGGAATGTCGTGATTCTCACGCAGCCGGAGGATTATGAAAAACATCCACAGAAGTATTTCACGCTGCTCCGCATCCTGCTGCGCAGATATCCGGCGCTCCTGAAAGCGATCCGGGGCAGATATATCCGATATAACCGCACACTGGATTATATCAGAAAAGCAGAGGCAGAGGGGCGCGCGTTTGTCATACGCCCGCCGGAAAAGCTGCTGATCGGGTCAGTCGAGCACGACCCGGAGAAGCTGGAAGCCGTCTATCAGACTGGACGCAGCACAGGGGAGCGCTGCGTGGAGGAGATGAAGGCGTTTTTGGAGAAGTAATGTTGCGTCCTGCGGGCGTGCAGGAAGAGGGAGAGTATAAATGGATCGTTTATATATTGTGATGCCTGCTTTTAATGAGGAGGCTGCGATTCGACAGGTAATTGACGACTGGTATCCGATTGTTGAGGAGCATCACGGCGACGGCGCTTCGCGCCTGGTCGTCGTAAATGACGGGAGCACAGACCGGACGCAGGAAATACTGGATACGATGCAGGAGGATCACCCCCTTCTGCATGTGATTACGAAGGAAAACGGCGGGCACGGAGAGGCAATCCGAACCGGATATCAGTGCGCAGTGGACAATCACGCGGATTATATCTTTCAGACGGACAGCGACGGGCAGACAAATCCGGCGGAATTTCATGCGTTCTGGCGCAGGCGGGAAGCCTTTGATCTGATTATCGGCAACCGGAAGCACCGTGTGGACGGGGCGAACCGGGTGATGGTCGCGCGGGCGGAGCGCCTGGCTGTTATGTACATGTTTCATGTAAATCTGGCTGACGCAAACGCACCGTTCCGCCTGATGAAGGGTTCGTGGCTTGAAAAAAGCCTGCCCCGTGTGCCGGAGAATTTTTTCCTGGTGAATGTTCTGCTGGCTGTCATCGCCGCGAAGCAGAAGCGGAAGATTCTTTATCTGCCGATTTCTTTCCGGCCGCGGCAGGGAGGAACGAACAGCATGAACATGAAAACCATCGCGAAAGCCGGATTCCGGGCGCTGCGGGACTTTCCTCGGGCGAACCGGCGGCTGAACCGCCAGCTGCGGAAGCAGCAGCGGCCGTGAAGTGATATGGAGAGCATATGAAACAGATTGATCAGGCCATTAAGGAAAATCAATTCGCAAAGGTCTATCTGCTGTACGGAGATGAGGCATTCCTGAAAGCCAGGTACCGGCAGCGGCTGGTGCGCGCGCTGATTTCTCCGGAAGACACGATGAACCTGACACGGCTTCTGGAAAAAGACGCCACGGAGGACGCGATTATCTCTCAGGGGGAGACGATGCCGTTTTTCGCTCCGCGCCGTGTGATTTCTGTCGAAGATTCAGGCCTTTTCAGGCGAAGCGCAGATGCGCTCGCGGATTACATCGGGCGGCTTCCGGACTATCTGGTGCTGGTGTTTCAGGAATCAGAAGTTGATAAGCGGGGGCGCCTTTACAAGGCTGTCAAAAAATATGGCCACGCGGCGGAGTTCGCGGTGCAGAAGGAAGAAGTTCTGATGCGCTGGATCCTGGGAGAGCTGAAGAGAGCGAACAAAAAAATCACGCGCCCGGATATGGAACTGTTTCTCACAATGACCGGCACAGATATGGGTAACATCAGCCAGGAGCTGGAGAAGCTTCTTTCCTATACAATGGGGCGCGATATCATTACACGGGCAGATATCGAGGCAATCTGCACCCAGCAGGTGACCGGCAGGATTTTTGAGATGGTGCGCGCCGCGGGAGAGCACCGGCAGAAGGAAGCTTTGGAGCTCTATTATGATCTGCTCGCGCTGAAGGAGGCTCCGATGCGGATCCTGTATCTGCTGGCGCGCGAATACAATCAGATTTATCAGGTGCGCAGGCTGACCGATGCCGGACAGGATCAGAAGGCAATTGCCTCCGCACTGGGAATTCCGCCCTTCGCCGTTCGGAAATACGTGCCGCTTGCCAGGAAGTACGACCCGGAGACGCTGAGGCGGGCGCTGGAGGATTTTGTGCAGGCTGAGACAGATGTCAAGACCGGCCGGCTGGGAGACCGGCTTGCGGTTGAACTGATGCTGCTGCAGTACAGTTCTTGATTATACGAAAAAAAACTGCCGCTTATGGCGCGGCAGTTTTGCGGGTCGTATTGTGTTTGCGTTATGCCATCTTGTTGACGGCTTTGCTCAGGCGGGAAACCTTTCTGGAAGCGTTGTTCTTGTGGTAAACGCCCTTTGTGCAGGCTTTGTCAATCGCAGAGATGGACTTCTTCAGAGCCTCTGCAGCTGCAGCCTTATCGCCAGCGGCGATCGCAGACTCAACACCCTTGATAGATGTCTTGACAGCAGAGCGGATGGATTTGTTGCGCTCTGCGCGCTTTCTGTTTACCAGGATTCGCTTCTTCGCAGATTTAATATTAGCCAATCTGTTTTACCTCCGGTTCTTAATGAAAAATTGTGGTTTAATCACATCAGGTTCCGCAGCCGGCTAAGAGGGTGACCGGCGGCAGCCTTTACTTTTGTAGGGTTTGTTTCATAAGGGGAGACACGAATCCCTTTGAAACATGCCTTTTTATGATAGGTCATTTATATAGGGTTGTCAAGAGAAAAAAACACGGAAGCCGGTTGAAGTTGCCGGGTTTGTTTAGTATACTGATTCAAAAATGCTTTTCTGATAGAAACAGGAGTGACTTACGTGAGTACGATTGATCAGAGCAGAATTCGGAATTTCTGCATTATCGCACATATTGACCATGGAAAATCAACGCTGGCAGACCGGATTATCGAGAAGACCGGCCTGCTGACGAGCCGTGAGATGCAGAGCCAGGTGCTGGACAACATGGATCTGGAGCGGGAGCGCGGCATAACGATTAAGGCGCAGGCAGTGCGGACAGTTTACCAGGCTGCAGACGGGCAGGAGTATATCCTGAACCTGATTGACACGCCCGGACATGTCGACTTTAATTATGAAGTTTCCCGCAGCCTGGCGGCGTGTGACGGCGCCATTCTTGTCGTGGACGCGACGCAGGGCGTAGAGGCACAGACGCTGGGGAATGTTTACCTCGCCCTGGATCATGATCTGGAAGTGTACCCGGTGATCAACAAGATCGACCTTCCGAGCGCAGATCCGGAGCGGGTCAAAAATGAGATTGAAGAGATTATCGGGATCGAGGCAGCGGATGCCCCGGAGATTTCCGCGAAGACAGGCGCCAATGTCGAGGCGGTTCTCGAGGAGATCGTGCAGAAAATCCCCGCGCCCGAGGGAGACCCGAAGGCACCGCTTAAGGCTTTGATTTTCGATTCGCTGTATGACTCATACAAGGGCGTTATTATTTCGGTGCGCGTCATGGAGGGAAGTGTGCGCCGCGGAACGCAGATCCGCATGATGGCGACAGGCGCCGTCGAGGAAGTCGTGGAGGTCGGCTACTTTGGCGCCGGGCAGTTTATCCCCTGCGACTCGCTGGAGGCCGGCATGGTCGGCTACATCACCGCAAGCATCAAGGATGTTTCCAGTACGCGAGTCGGTGACACGGTAACCGATGACGCGCGTCCCTGCGCGGAGGCGCTTCCCGGGTACAAAAAGGTAACGCCGATGGTCTACTGCGGACTGTACCCGGAGGACAGCGCAAAATACCCGGAGCTGCGGGAGGCGCTGGAGAAGCTGCAGCTGAACGACGCCTCGCTGTTTTTTGAGCCGGAGACATCGGCCGCGCTTGGATTCGGATTCCGCTGCGGATGCCTGGGGCTGCTGCATCTGGATGTCATACAGCAGCGCCTGGAGCGCGAGTACGCGCTGGATCTCGTGACAACTTCTCCCAGTGTTATTTACAAGGTTTACCGCACAAACGGCACGTGCGAGGATCTGACAAACCCGTCGAACCTGCCGGATCCCTCTGAAATAGAATATATGGAGGAGCCGATTGTCAAGGCGGATCTGATGGTAACCACAGAGTTCGTCGGAGCTGTCATGCAGCTGTGCGAGGAGCGGCGCGGGCAGTATCTCGGAATGGACTATCTGGACCAGAGCAGGGCGGAGCTGCACTATCACCTGCCCCTGAATGAGATTATTTATGACTTTTTTGACGCGTTGAAGTCCCGCTCCCGCGGGTACGCCTCGCTGGACTATGAGGTCGTCGGCTATCAGAGAAGCGAGTTGGTCAAGCTGGACATCCTTGTCAACAGAGAGACCGTCGACGCGCTGTCGTTTATCGTTTTTGCGGATTCGGCCTACGCCCGCGGAAGGAAGATGTGCGAGAAGCTGAAGGAGGAAATTCCGCGGCAGCTGTTTGACGTTCCGATACAGGCAGCCATCGGCTCGAAAATTATTGCCAGAGAGACCGTCAAGGCCCTCCGGAAGGATGTCCTGGCGAAGTGCTACGGCGGCGATATCACACGAAAGAAGAAGCTTCTGGAAAAGCAGAAGGAAGGTAAAAAGCGGATGCGTCAGGTCGGCAGCGTGGAGATCCCGAAGGACGCGTTTATGAACGTGCTGAAGCTGGATGAAAACTGACCGGAAGGAGCCTGAACCTGAGGCGTTCCTGAGGTGCTCCGGAAGGGCAGCAGGTGTTCCGGTGCGGGAGAAGAATGCCATGGAATTGTATCTTCATATCCCCTTCTGTGTGCGAAAGTGCGGGTACTGTGATTTTCTGAGTTTTCCGTCTGATGAGGAGACGCGGGGGCAGTATCTGGAAGCACTCACAGAAGAACTCCGGCTTGTATCGGCTGCGCACCAGCGCAGGCCACATTTGGCTGCGCACCAGCGCAGGCCACGCTCAGCGGAGCGACAGCGCAGGCCAGATTCGGCGGCGCCGGATCGGAAGATGAGCCTTGCGGCCGGCCATGAGTCATCCCGGCGGATCGATACCATCTTTATTGGAGGAGGCACGCCGTCGGTCTTGACGGCGCGGCAGATTGTAACAGTCATGGAACGGATTTTCGGGCTGTTCGATGTGGCGCCGGACGCCGAGATTACAATCGAGGCAAACCCGGGAACCATTGATTTTGATAAACTGAAAGCATACCGCCAGGCAGGAATCAACCGCCTGTCGATCGGATGTCAGTCAATGCATGACGGAGAGCTGGCGTGCATGGGAAGGATCCATGACCGCGCCACCTTTTTGCGCAGCTATGAGCTGGCGCGAAGCGCGGGATTTTCCAATATCAGCTTCGATCTGATCTCTGGCCTGCCGGGACAGACGGCGGCAGCCTGGGAGACATCACTTCGTCTTGCCGCGGCGCTTGCGCCGGAGCATATTTCAGCGTATAGTCTGATTCTGGAGGAAGGGACGCCCTTTTATGAGCAGCGTCAGACGCTTGACCTCCCGGACGAGGAGGAAGAGCGTCTGATGTACGAATGTACGGCGGAGGTATTGTTACAGTACGGATATGGACAGTATGAGCTCTCGAACTACGCGAAACCAGGTTTTGCCTGCCGGCATAACACCGGGTACTGGACAGGCGTGCCGTATCTTGGAGTGGGTCTGGGTGCCGCGTCCTGCTGCGAAGCCGCTGCTGACTGCGGGCAAGCCGCAGAGATGATCCGATTCACAGACTGCAGGGATCTGAGAACGTATCTTTCGCTCTGCGGTAACGGACGGATAGAAGCAAAAATAGAAGAACTGAAGGCAGATGACCCGGATACCGCTTGGAAATGCTTTCTGGAGGATCCGCTTCACACAGAGCAGGAGCGGCTGTCCGGGCTGGATCTGCAGGCGGAATACATGATTCTCGGTCTTCGCATGACGCGGGGTGTCAGCGAGACCGGCTTCCGTGCGCGGTTTGGTAAAGAGCTGCGTGCGGAGTACGGTGATTTGATTGAAAAATATCGCGCGCACGGATTGCTTGCGCTGGAGCGCGGACGTCTGTTTCTTACAAAACGCGGACAGTCTCTGGCCAATGTCGTGATGGCAGAGTTTCTATAAAAAACAAGAACCATGCCAGTTTCGTTCGCGTTCATCGATTTACTAAGAACCATGCCAGTTTCGTTCGCGTTCATCGATTTACCGGAGACGCACAGGAGTACTATATGACAGAAAATACAAAGAAGCCATTTATCCGCATCAGGGGAGCGGCAGAAAACAATCTGAAGCAGATCGATCTGGACATTCCGCGCAACGAGCTGGTGGTTCTGACAGGCCTCTCCGGATCGGGCAAAAGTTCCCTCGCGTTTGACACGATTTACGCAGAGGGACAGCGGAGATATATCGAGAGCCTGTCTTCATACGCAAGGCAGTTTCTCGGTCAGATGGAGAAACCGAATGTGGAATCCATCGAGGGACTCCCGCCGGCAATTTCCATCGATCAGAAGGCGACGAACCGCAATCCGCGATCAACCGTCGGCACGGTGACGGAAATCTATGATTATTTCCGTCTTCTTTACGCGCGCGTCGGAATCCCGCACTGCCCGCAGTGCGGGCGGGAAATCAGCCGTCAGACAGTGGATCAGATGGTGGACCGGATTCTGGAACTCCCGGAGCGGACGCGGATTCAGCTGCTGGCGCCGGTCGTGCGCGGGAGAAAGGGACGTCATGAGAAGGTGCTTGCCTCCGCGCAGAAAGCCGGCTATGTCCGCGCGATGATTGACGGAAACCAATATGAGCTGACAGAAGAAATCACGCTGGATAAGAACATCAAGCATAATATTGAGATCATCGTAGACCGCCTGGTGGTGAAGCCCGGGATCGAGAAGCGGCTGACGGATTCTATCGAGACGGCTCTGAACCTGTCCGACGGTCTGCTTTTTGTGGACAAGATGGACGGTGAGATACTGAGCTTCAGCCAGAGTTTTTCCTGTCCGGACTGCGGCGTCAGCATAGAGGAAATCGAGCCGCGCAGTTTCTCTTTCAACAATCCATTTGGCGCGTGCCCGGAATGTGCCGGACTTGGCTACCGGATGGAATTTGACCCGGAATTGATGATTCCGGATCCGTCGCGCTCGATTGACGAGGGCGCGATTGTCGTGCTCGGGTGGCAGTCTGCGACAAAAGCAGGCAGCTTTACAAGAGCAATTCTGGAAGCGCTCGCCAAAGACTATGGCTTTTCTCTGTCCACCCCGTTTCAGGACTATCCAAAAAAGATCCGCGATGTGCTGCTCCACGGAACGAAAGGCCACGAGGTCAAGGTTCATTACCGCGGGCAGATGGGCGTCGGCGTCTATGACGTGGCGTTTGAGGGGCTGATTAAGAACGTCGAGCGGCGCTACCGCGAGACGGCTTCCGACATGACGAAGCAGGAATACGAGACCTTTATGCGGATTTCCGACTGCCCGGTCTGCAGAGGACAGCGCCTGAAGGCGACGTCTCTGGGCGTAACGGTTGCGGGCAAAAACATTTACGAGATCACGACGCTGTCTATCGAAAAGCTGTCGCGTTTTCTGGAAAAAATGAAGCTGACGAAGCAGCAGATGCTGATCGGCGAGCAGATCATCCGGGAAATCCGCTCCCGCGTGGGCTTCCTGATTTCAGTCGGACTGGAATATCTGACGCTGGCGAGAGCGACAGGTTCCCTTTCCGGCGGAGAGGCGCAGCGGATCCGCCTGGCGACACAGATCGGTTCTGGGCTTGTCGGCGTCGCCTATATTCTGGATGAGCCGAGTATCGGGCTGCACCAGAGGGACAATGATAAACTTCTGGCGACCCTGAAGAAGCTGCGTGATCTCGGCAATTCGGTAATCGTCGTGGAGCATGATGAGGATACCATGCGCGCCGCGGACTGCATTGTTGATATCGGGCCGGGCGCGGGAGAACACGGCGGCGAGCTGGTCTGCCAGGGGAGCGCAGAAGACCTGATGCGCTGTGAGCGCTCTGTAACAGGTGCCTATCTCTCCGGGAAACGCAAAATCGCGCTTCCGGAGCGCCGCAGAGAGCCTGCCGGGTGGCTGACCGTAAAGGGCGCCGCGGAGAACAATCTGAAAAAAATCAATGTGCGGTTTCCACTCGGGATTTTTACATGTGTTACCGGTGTCTCCGGCTCGGGAAAGAGCTCCCTTGTCAACGAAATCCTGTTCAAGCGCCTGCAGCGTGATTTGAACCGCGCGCACACGATTCCGGGAAAACATAAAGAGATCGTTGGAGAGGAGCAGTTGGACAAGGTCATCAACATCGACCAGTCGCCGATCGGCCGCACGCCGCGGTCAAATCCCGCGACCTACACCGGCGTGTTCGACATGATCCGCGACCTCTTCGCCGCGACGTCCGAGGCGAAGGCGCGCGGCTACAAAAAAGGCAGGTTCAGCTTTAACGTCAAAGGCGGACGCTGCGAGGCCTGCGCCGGAGACGGCATGCTGAAAATAGAGATGCACTTTCTTCCCGATGTGTACGTCCCCTGTGAAGTCTGTCACGGAAAACGCTATAACCGGGAGACGCTGGAGGTACAATCCACAGGACAGAGCATCTATGACGTGCTCAACATGACGGTGGAAGAGGCGCTGGAGTTCTTTGAGCATGTTCCCTCCATCAGGCGGAAAATTGAGACACTCAATGACGTCGGCCTCTCCTATATCCGGTTGGGCCAGCCCTCCACGACTCTGTCAGGCGGAGAGGCGCAGCGCGTCAAATTGGCGACAGAACTGTCCAGACGCAGTACAGGCAGCACGATCTATATTCTGGATGAGCCCACAACAGGCCTTCATTTTGCAGACGTTGACAAACTGGTCGGCATCCTGCGCCGTCTGGCAGAAGGCGGAAACACAGTCATCGTGATCGAGCACAATCTGGATGTCATCAAGACGGCAGATTATATCATAGACCTCGGACCGGAAGGCGGAGACCGGGGCGGAACAGTCATCGCCGAAGGAACGCCGGAGGAAGTGGCGCAGAACCCGGACTCCTACACGGGGCTGTACCTGAAAAAGTATCTGAGCCGGACTTAAGGAAGCAGCGGTTAAATCCGTCGCGGCGCAGCTTTCCTGCGGCTTGATCCGTTCATTCCAAAGTGAGCGGCAGAGAAATATAAATTGACATAAACATCCTAAAGGGATAAAATAACGATAATTGGAATAATAAATTGAAGTTTGTCGGGATCAGCAGGGTGACGAATTCAGTTTCCTCGTCTGCCCGCGAAAAGACCATCGAACCGCAGGCTAACCGTCTGTAGGCGTGCGGCCAATTCGTCATAAGCGTAACTCATTGCCCGCACGCTGACAGACGCTAAGTCTCCGTTTCTCCGATCTTTTCAGCAAGGGCATCCTCGGAAGCTGAAATTCGTCACCCCACGATCCCGACAAACTACAATTTGCAAAAAAGGGGAACACGCATGGCAGCAGTGACAGATATTGGAATTGACCTCGGGACGTCGACGATCGCGATTTATGTCCGCGGAAAGGGTATTATCATCCGTGAGCCGGCTTTGGTCGCGTATGATACGGACGCGGGGAAGGTTCGCGCAATCGGAGATGAGGCCCGGCAGCTGGTCGGTCACACGACCGGCAACAATGTGGCGATCAAGCCGCTTGCGCAGGGGAAAATATCAGATTTTATGATTATCGAGCGGATGCTGCGGTACTTTATTGATAAGGCGCTCGGCAGGCGCGGACTGCTCAAGCCGCGGATTTCGATCTGTGTGCCCGGCGGGGTGACAGAGATTGAGAAGCGCGCTGTGATTGAGGCTACTTACCAGGCAGGGGCGCGCGAAGTGACGCTGGTCAAGGAGCCGATTGCGGCTGCTATCGGCGCGGAGCTGGATATCACGCGGCCGGACGGCAACATGGTGATTGATATCGGCGGAGGGCTGACGGATATTGCCGTCATTTCGCTGTGCGGAATTGTCGTTTCTTCATCCATTCCGGTGGCGGGGGACAATATGACGCGCGCGATTGTATCGTTCCTGCGGAGCAATTACGGGCTGTTTATCGGTGAGCAGACGGCGGAATCCATCAAGCTCAAGCTTGGGTCTGCCAACAGCAGCTATGAGAAAGACAAGCTGACGATCAACGGCCGGAATGTGGCAAGCGGCCTCCCGAAGACGGTGACGCTTACCCGGAGTGACGTGCAGGAAGCGCTTCGCGGCCCGGTGCGGCAGATCGTAGAGGCTGTGCGCAATGTTCTGGAGCGGACGCCGCCGGATCTCGCCGCGGATCTGCAGGAGCGGGGAATTGTCCTGACCGGGGGCGGATGCCAGGTCGAAGGTCTGGAAGATATTCTGGAGCGGCAGACCGGGCTCCACGTGATGACAGCACAGAATCCGGGATCGGTCGTCGCACTGGGAACGTGGAAGTACGCGTCTGTTCTCGACGAATTTGAAAACCGGTGACACGCTGCGGGAAACGAAATGCAAGAAACAATCAGCGGATATGTTGAACATATCATTTTCAGGAATGAAGAAAACGGCTATACGGTTCTGAGCCTGGACAGCAGCGGAGAGGAACTGACCTGTGTCGGAAGCTTTCCGATGCTGAGCGAGGGGGAGTACCTGGAGGCGCAGGGCCGGTACGTTGTGCATGCGGTATACGGTCCGCAGTTTCAGGTCGAGCAGTATGTGATCCGTATGCCGGACGACTCACTCGCGTTTGAGCGCTATCTTGGCAGCGGCGCAATCAAAGGGATTGGCGAGAAGCTCGCCCGGAGGATTCTGGATTATTTCGGCAGTGAAACCATGCGGATCATGGAAGAAGAGCCGGAGAGGCTTGCCGAGGTAAAGGGCATCAGCGAGCGCAAGGCAGTCTCCATAGGAGAGCAGGTGCTGGAAAAAGCGCAGATGCAGAACGCCATGATCTTTCTGGCACAGTATGATATACCGCTTTCGCTCGGCGTGAAGATTTACCAGCAATATCAGGATGATCTCTACAGGGTGCTGCGGGAGAACCCGTACCGTCTGTCAGAAGACATTGAGGGGGTTGGGTTCCGCACGGCAGACAGAATTGCGGCGCGTGTCGGCATCCGGCAGGATTCGGAATTCAGAATCCGGAGCGGAATCATGTATGTTCTGGCGCAGGCCGGGCAGGAAGGGCACACGTACCTGCCCGAGGAAGAACTCCTTGGCGAGGCGGAGGGACTGCTTGGCGTCCCGGCCGGGGATATGCAGAACTGCATGATGGATCTGGCAATTGAAAAAAAGCTGGTGATCCGCAGGACGGCTCCGGCAGGTCCGGATGAGGAAGGGGAAGTCCGCGTCTATTCCGCGCAGGTGTATTTTCTGGAACTAAATACGGCCAGAATGCTGCAGGATCTGAACGTTGTCTGCGAGAGCGATGAAGAAGCAGTCCGGAAGCGAATCCGGCAGATGGAGAAAAGCAGCGGGATCTCTCTGGATCCGATGCAGAAACAGGCGGTATTTTCTGCCGCAAGGAGCGGACTTTTGATTCTGACCGGCGGTCCGGGCACCGGAAAAACAACGACAATTAACGCGATGATCCGCTTTTTCCTGAGCGAGAACCTCTCGATTTCCCTCGCGGCGCCGACCGGGCGCGCGGCAAAGAGAATGACAGAGGCTACGGGATACGAGGCTTCCACGATTCACCGTCTTCTTGAAATCGAGGGAGGCCCGGGCGACGAGCAGGGCGGCACAGTGCATTTTTCCCGGAATGCAGGCAATCCACTGGAATCAGACGTCATTATTATTGATGAGATGTCCATGGTGGATATCTATCTGATGCATGCGCTTTTGTCTGCAGTCGTGCCGGGAACCAGAGTGATACTGGTCGGGGATGTCAATCAGCTTCCGAGCGTTGGCCCGGGGAGCGTTTTGAAGGATATGATACGGGCGGATGCCTGTGAGGTTGTGCGGCTGGAACACATTTTCCGCCAGGCGGCAGAAAGTGACATTGTTTTGAACGCGCACCGGATTCATGAAGGGAAATCAGTGCGGCTGGACAACAAGAGCCGGGATTTCTTTTTCTTTGAGCGGCAGGATATCCGCGTCATCCAGCGGGTCGTGCTGGCGCTTGTTCAGGACAAGCTTCCTGGATACGTCGGCGCGTCTGAATCGGAGATACAGGTGTTGACGCCGATGCGCAAGGGGCCTCTTGGCGTAGAGCAGCTGAACCAGATACTGCAGCGCTATCTGAACCCGCCTTCGCCCCGGAAGGAGGAGTGCGAGAGCGGCGGCACGCTGTTCCGCGCAGGGGATAAGGTCATGCAGATCCGCAACAATTATCAGATGGAGTGGGTAATCCGGGGGCAGCACGGGATTGCGGGAGACCGCGGCATGGGCGTATTCAACGGGGATATCGGAATTATCAGCCGGATCAGTCCCGCGGAAGAGACGCTGGAGGTGCTGTTCGATGAAAACCGCGCCGCGGAATATCCGTTCGCGCAGCTGGATGAGCTGGAGCTGGCCTACGCCGTAACGATCCATAAGGCGCAGGGAAGTGAGTATCCGGCAGTGGTCATTCCGGTTTATTCGGGGCCGCCGATGCTGATGACGAGAAATCTGCTGTACACGGCCGTCACACGCGCGAAAAGCTGCGTAGCAGCTGTCGGTTCAAAAGAAATGTTTCAGGCGATGATAGATAATGAAATGGAAGAACACCGTTATACCTCGCTCGCGGATCGGATTGCCGAGCTGCGCGGGGCACTGTAACAGAGCCGGAAGGATTCTCCGCGGCGCCGCGGGAATTCTTTATCCCGAGCGATGCGTTTTTTGCGACGCCGTGCTGGAGGGGAGCGGCCGGATGCTGTGCGGCAGCTGCCGGCAGCGCGTGCGGTTTCTGGAAGAGCCGCTCTGCTGCAGGTGCGGCCGGCCGCTGAGCGAAGAGAGGGCTGAGTACTGCAGGCAGTGCGCGGAAGCCGGCGTTCTGTTTGAGCGGGGATTCGCCCCGTTCGCCTATGATGGGGAGGTGCAGGACGCCATGATGCGGTTCAAGTACGGCCACAGGGCGGAGTATGCGGCCTTTTTTGCGAAAGCCATCTGGACGTTTGGGATATCTTTTCTGGAAATATGGAAGCCGCAGGCGCTGGTACCTGTCCCGATTCACAGAAAGCGGCAGATTTCCCGCGGGTATAATCAGGCAGAGTGCATTGCGGCAGAGTTGTCGGCATTATCCGGGATTCCCGTGCGGACGGATCTGATTGCCCGTGTAAAGGGTACGATGCCGCAGAAAGAGCTGGGAAGGCTTGCGCGGCGGGAGAATCTGCGCGGCGCGTTCCGGGTGCCGGAAGGCGCAGTGCCGCCGGCGGACATACTTGTCGTTGACGATATTTTCACGACGGGCAGTACGATTGACGCTGTTTCGGGGCACCTTCTCCGCGCAGGCGCGAAGCGGGTGTGGTTTGCCTGCGCGTCTGTCGCCGCGGAAAGCTGAGCCGTCAAATGGCAGAGGACGCCCGGCGGCCGTCAGGCGGCGTGCCCATGTTTCTTCGATTGTACTTTGCATTACAGTGGATTTATGGTAAAATAGTCTGATGAGTCTGAACCGGAGGAGAAACGATGCTCACAAAAAGTCGTCTGCAGCTGATGATTAAGCTGGCAGAATTCAGGCAGGAGAACCAGGATGGTTCCATGCTGGTGGTAAAACATTACAGAAGTGATTATATCGCGCTGGCGCTGATCAAAAACCTCTTTATCACGACGCTGGCGTGGCTTGTGCTGATCGGGCTGTTCGGACTGTATCACCTGGATTTCCTTCTCAATAACCTGAACCAGCTGAAGGTCGGTCCGCTGATGGCAGTGCTTGTGATCACCTATCTGATGATGCTCGGCATCTATTCGGTTGTAGCCTATATGGCCGCGCGCATCCGCTACGTGCGTTCCTATACATCCGTCAGGGAGTACGACCAGCAGCTTCGTCTGCTGGCGAAAATTCACGATGAGGAAGAGCGGGAGAGGGAAGAAGCAGCCTGGTAACTTTTGGGAAGCGCTGGTTGAATTGATCGGTACTTCTTTTGAAAACCGGCGTTTGCAAATCGACTAAAGGAGTCTGAAATGAACACATTGATTTCGGTGCGGGAGAAGCTCAAGGCTATCTATGCGGATTACAGCGTCTACATCGTGCCAGTTATCAAATTTGCGCTTGCGATGGCGCTGTTTCTGATCATCAACAACCGCATGGGATATCTGCAGCCGCTCAGCAATTTGTTTGTGCTGGTGGTTCTGGCGGCGATTTCCGCAATCCTTCCGCTGAACGCGATGGTACTGATCGGCACGGGGCTGATCGTCCTGCACTGCTTCGGGCTGGGGATTGAGACGGGAGCCTTTGCGCTGGTTCTCTATCTGCTTCTGGTGATGCTGTATTTCCGGTTTGCTTCGCGCGACGCGCTTGTGCTGCTCGTCGGCCCGCTCGCGTGCACGCTGAATTTTCCTGCCGCCGTCCCGCTTTGCCTCGGGCTTATGCGCGGGCCGGAATCGGCACTGTCCGCAATCTGCAGCGTCATTTCGTGGCGTTTCTTCCAGCTGGTCTATCAGGATATCGCGCCGATGAAAGAGAGCGCGGAGACCGGCGCGCTGGAAGTCCTGCAGAAAATTCCGAAGTCGCTGTTTAACAGCGAACTGGTTCTTTATCTGATCGCCTTTGCGGCGACGGCAATCGTTGTCTCCCTGATCTGCCGGTACCTGACAACTTTTTCACGTCTGACGGCAATCATCGTGGGAACAGTGGTCTACCTTGTGATCATGCTGGCGGGCGGGAATGCCCTGCACGCGGAAATCAGCGCAGGAAAGGTGATCCCCGGAACACTTCTTTCCGCTCTGATCGCGATGGTGCTGAATACATTTGTGTACGCAGTCGATTACTCCAAAAGCAAATTCATCCAGTTTGAGGATGATGATTATTTCTATTACGTCAAGGCAATACCAAAGCTGAAGGCAGCGGGGGCGCGCCAGGAAGAGTTTTTCGATGAGGATGATGTTGATCCGGAGCCGCCGGTCAGCATCCGTCCGGGCAGCGGAAACGGGGAAATCGATTTTGAGACGAAGCTGGAAGATTCTCTGAAAGATCTGTAACAGCAGTGCGGAAGGTGAATGATTTTGCGCGGAGCAGCCGCGAGGCTGCCATAGGGATCAGACCGGCTCGAATTAATCAGTGTTTCCAAAAGAAAAGCGAAACGCCGCCTTAACCGGGCGGGAACAATACACAGGAAGGAAGTGCGCAGTTTGGACGGGTTCTTCAGCTGGATGCAGGTTCACGTTCTCCCGTACCTGATACCGCCAAAGCAAATCGAAGTAATCGATATCATTCAGGTCGCCCTGATCGCCTTTTTCGTCTACAATCTGATTTTGTGGGTGAAGGATACAAGAGCCTACACACTGCTTCGCGGTATCCTGTTTATCATCGCCTTTATGCTGGTCGCGAATATCCTGGGCATGGAAGTAATCGTCTGGCTGGTCGGGCGCGTCGGAATCGCCGCATTCACCGCAATCGTGATTATCTTCCAGCCGGAACTGCGAAAAGCACTGGAGCAGTTCGGACACAGGAGTTTCTTCGCCAGGCTGCTTCCGGCCCGGAGCGGTGAGGAGAACAAGCGGTTCAGCGACCAGACACTGAATGAAATCGTTCACGCGAGTTATGAAATGGGAGAGGTGCGCACGGGCGCGCTGATTATTGTCGAACAGAATATCCGGCTGAGCGACTATGAGCAGACGGGGATCCCCGTCGACGGGATCGTGTCGAATCAGCTGCTGATCAATATTTTTGAGCATAATACACCGCTTCACGACGGTGCTGTAATTGTGCGTGGAGACAGAGTCATGGCGGCGACCTGCTATCTGCCGCTTTCGGATAATACGAGCCTGAGCAAGCGTCTTGGCACGCGCCACCGCGCGGGCGTAGGGATCAGCGAGGTGAGCGACTGCTTCGCCATCATTGTGTCAGAAGAAACCGGCCATGTCTCTTACGCCATGGGCGGCAGGTTATACACGGCGGCGTCTCCCGCGCAGCTGCGGGAAGCGCTTCATGAAATTCAGAAGCTGGCGCAGGTCAACTGGAAGCGCCGGGGTAAGGAGGGGGCGAATGCTTAAAAGACTCTCCGAACTGCTCCGGAAAAATCTGGGCCTGAAGGTTCTGTCGATCTTTATCGCGGTGATTATCTGGTACGCGGTGGTGAGCGTCAATGACCCTGTCATCACGCGCTCCTTCAGCGTGAAAATCGCGACTGCGAATGAGACCTATATCCAGAACGGAAAGCAGCTGTTCCGGATTGAAGATGAATATAAGACGGTGATTGTCTACCTCAAGGCCAACCGGTCTACGCTCCGCACTCTGGACGCTGAGGATATACTGGTCACTGCCGACCTCACGCAGATTGTGGATCTGGATGCGGATCCGGTGATGGTGCCGCTCTCTGTGAGCTGTCCGGGCGTTGACCGGGCAAATATCACGCTTGCCAGGACTGCGATCCCGATCACGATCGAGGAAATCTCCAGCAGAGAGTTTCAGATCGTCGTCGACACGGGAGACTCAAAGCCGGCAAGCAGCTATGAAGTCGGAAAGGTGACGGCAAATCCCGAGAAGGTCACTTTGACGGGTCCCGCGTCGGTCGTGAACGAGATCGAATCGGTTGTCGCGAAAATCGACGTAAGCGGCATGACCTACAGCGCGCAGAGATCCGCGACGCTGATTCTCTATGACCGCGACCAGAATGAGGTGACGCCAAGCACAATTGAGGACGATATCACGTTCAGCACCGGCAGCACAGGTACAATGGTTTCGGTGGAACTCTGGAAGCGCAAGTCAGACGTGAAACTGAACGTTGAACATAACGGCATGCCAATGAGCGGATATCAGGTCGGAACCATCTCCACGACGCCGGAAACCATCTCCGTAGTCGGTGACGAGGAATCCCTCGCCGCGCTGGAGGAAAAGGGAAACAGCATCACGATTCCCGCAGAGTACGTCGATGTTTCCAATGCCAGCGCTGATCTGAATATCGAGGTTAATCTCTCGGAGCTGATGCCCGAAAACATGCGGATCGCGGCAAACACGGCAGCATCCGCGGAAGTGGTGGTACCGATTCTTCCCGAGGGCAGCAAGGAGATACAGATTGACGTCGATGACATTGCGACAAAGTCTCTGAGTGAAGATCTGACGGTATCCTATGACCAGAGCGAGGTCACGGTGCTTCTCACCGGAAGCGAAGAAGCGCTGACGAAGTTAAAGGCCTCCGACCTTAAGCCGGAAATAAACTGCAAGGGACTGGAAGAAGGTGACTACAATCTCACGCTGAAGCTGTCGACACCCGTGGACGTGGAGATTGTTGATACGGTAAAAATAACGGTTCATATTAAACAGGCAGCAAGGACGAGTTAATATGCTGAGCAGAACAATCAGACTGGAAAATGAGACCGGGCTCCATCTGCGTCCGGCGGGACATCTTTGTGAGC
>JAFVEX010000091.1 GCA_017475785.1 Eubacterium sp.
GGCAGACGGCACGGACGACAGCGCTTTGCGCGGGCTCGCCGCCGAACGCGGCCTCCCCTTTTACGAGGATTGGCGGGAAATGCTGCAAAAAGAAGACCTCGACATCGTCGAGGCGGACAATCGCTATGACCGGCACGCCGCCGTGGCCGGGGAGTGCCTGAAGCGCGGCCTGCACGTTTACTGCGAAAAGCCGCTTTCCATCTCCGCAGAGGAGTCTAAAGAGCTGGCAGAGCTCGCTGCAAAGAAGGGCGTGATCAACTACGTCGGTTACAACAACACCATGAACCCGGCAAATGCTTATGTCCGCGAGCTTGTACAGAGCGGCGCGCTTGGACGCATCGTCCGCTTCCAGGGAACATATGATCAGGATCAGCTCCTCGACGAGTCCCTGCCGATCACCTGGAGACACATCAACAAGCTGGCAGGCTCCGGCGCACTCGGTGACCTTGGCGCGCATCTGCTCTCCATCTCCCAGTTCATCATGGGCGATATCACGAGAGTCAACGCGATGACAGAGACCGTTTTCCCGAAGCGCCCGAAATCCGCTGGTTCTGACGAGCTGGTAGACGTTGAGAATGAAGATATCGTAACCTTCATGTGCAAGTACGCAAACGGCGCAATCGGAACGATCGCTGCTGACCGTGTCGCGACCGGCCGCAAGAACTACCTGATGTATGAAATCCAGGGAACCAAGGGCTCTGTCCGCTATGATCTGGAGCGCATGGGTGAAGTTCAGGTTTACTTCCATGACGACGATGTGCGCGACCGCGGCTTCCGCACGGTTCTGCTGAATCCGGAGCACAAGGGCTACAGCGCGTTCCAGCCGGCAGGCGGAATTTCCATCGCCTACAACGACATGAAGATCCTTGAGGTCCATGAGCTGTTCGCGGCACTGACCCACAATGAGCCGTATGCGTGCAACTTCGAGTTTGGATACAAGATCGACCGCACAATCGCTGCAGTTCTTGAGTCTGCCAAGAACGAGGCATGGGTAGACGTCGAGTAATCTGCCGGATGCCGGAAGGGCTTTCTGTTACGCTGCGGCACCGCGGCGGGTCAAAAAGCTAATTAAACTGAAGAAAAAAAGTAAAACAATCCGCCGAATTCTCCAAAAGGGGTGTTCGGCGGATTGCTTTTCGCTGCAGATTCAAGTATAATGTTGAATCGTATACGTTGGGATACAGACTGCGTGTATGATGACTTATCTCAGGTATTATGCCGCGGCAGCTGTACGCAGACGAGAAGCGCGGTAAAAGCAGCTGGAAAAGCTGATATAAGCCAATCCTGGTATGCCGGAGGAGGTCACATTAGAAGAGGAGAGGAAGGCAGACAACCGGACATGAAAATAGCGGTTACATATGACAACGGAGCAGTTTTTCAGCATTTTGGAAAGACAGAACAGTTTAAAGTCTATGAAGTAGAAGACGGACAGGTGCTGTACAGCGAGGTGATTGGCACGGGCGGTGCCGGCCACGAGGCGCTGGCGGGATATCTCGCGGGGGTGGGCGCGGACGTCCTGATCTGCGGCGGCCTCGGAAGCGGCGCGCAGCAGGCGCTCGCCAAAGCCCGCATCCAGGTCTGTTCCGGCGCGTCGGGCGACGCGGACGCGGCGGTCGCGGCTTTCCTGCGGGGAGAGCTTGCGGATGCCGGAGTGAACTGTGATCACCACCATCACGATCACATGAACGCCGCCGGAGCGGCCGGGGAACAGGAAGACGGCACATCAGAAGCTGACGGGAACGGCGAGGAAGCCGGTTGCTGTGAAAGCGGCGAGGAAACAGGCTGCTGTGGAAGCGGTGAGGAAACCGGCTGCTGCGAAGACGGCGGAGAAGCCGGCTGCGGAGGCTGCGGCGGGGACTGCGGAGGCTGTGGCGGGGGCTGCGGCATGGCCGGTCCGCCAATTGAAGGCCCAAATGCCGGCAAGACATGCCGCGTGCACTACCGCGGCACATTTAACGACGGGACGCAGTTTGACTCCTCATACGACAGGGGCGAGCCGATCGAGTTCATCTGCGGCGCCGGCATGATGATCAGAGGGTTTGACGCGGCGGTGGCAGTCATGGAACCAGGCCAGACGGCCGAGGTGCATCTGATGCCGGAGGAGGCCTACGGAATGCCGGATCCCAGAAATCTGTTTACGACTGATGTCAGCGAGATTCCGGGATCTGAGGAACTGCAGGTCGGGCAGCGCGTGGTGCTGACGAATATGTCGGGACAGCAGTTCCAGGTAACGGTGACGGAGCGCGCGGGTTCCTCCATTACATTCGACGCGAACCACGAGATGGCCGGTAAAGAGCTGAATTTTGTAATCGAACTGTTAGAGGTAATCGGCTGACGGAAGATAAAGAAACACTGATTAATTCGAGCTGGTCTGATCCCGGAAGCTGAGCGGTGATGGATTAAATCAGCATTTCCATAAATATAACTATGACAGAAGACATCCGGATCCGGACGATGACAGTCGCGGATTATGAAAAAGTAAAAGCACTCTGGATGACGATCCAGGGATTCGGGATCCGCACGATCGATGATTCGCGGGAAGGCGTTGAGCGGTTTATCCGCCGAAATCCTGACACAAGTGTCGTGGCGGAGAAGGACGGCGAGATCATCGGAACGATTCTCTGCGGACACGACGGCAGAAGCGCCTGCTTCTATCATGTGTGCGTGCGCGCGGATCTCAGGCGGCAGGGCATCGGCAAGGCCATGGCTGTCGCGGCAATGCGCCGCCTTCAGCCTGAGCATATCAACAAGGTCTCGCTTGTAGCCTATAAGCGCAACGAGGTCGGCAACCAGTTCTGGAATAAGGCGGGCTGGGTGCTGCGGGAAGACCTGAACACATATGACTTCGTTCTGAATGACCAGAATATCACACAGTTTAATGAGGGGTGAGCGCAGAAGAGCGCTCTGAGAAAAAATGGATATATTTAATATCATCTCGCTTCTTGGCGGGCTGGCGATGTTCCTTTACGGAATGCGCCTGATGGGAGACAATCTGAAGGAGGGTTCCTCCGGCACACTGAAAAAGTTTATGGAAAAGGTCACAAACAACCCGGTCAAGGCATTTGCGCTGGGTGTGCTCGTGACGGCAATTATCCAGTCGTCCACGGCGACGATCGTGATCACGTCCGGTCTGGTGGCGGCGGGCATCATCACGCTGCGGCAGTCCCTGGGCGTCATCATCGGCGCCAATGTCGGTACGACCGTCACAGGACAGATCATCCGGTTTATCGGAATCGACGCGGAGGGCGCGACGATTCTGCGGCTGTTCCAGCCTTCTACACTGGCGCCGGTGGCGCTGATCGCAGGAATTGTCATGATCATGTTCCTGAATTTCCGCAGATCAAACGTGATCGGCAACATCTGCATCGGATTCGGCATCCTGTTTTCCGGCCTCCTCAACATGACAGAGGCTGTCAGTGTACTGTCGGAAAACGGTCTGATCAACGGACTGTTCGAGCAGCTGGGAAACCACATGTGGATGGGGTATCTCGTCGGCGCGGGCGTCGCGTTCCTGCTGCAGAGTTCTTCCGCGACAATCGGTATTCTGCAGGCGTTTTCACTCTCCGGCGTGATCCCGTTTAAGGCTGTGTACATCGTGCTCGTCGGCATTTATCTGGGCGACTGTGTCACGACGGCGCTGGTCTGTTCGATCGGCGCGAAGCCGGACGCCAGGCGCGTGGGAATCGTCAATATTCTGTTCAACCTGAGTGAGACGGTCGTTGTCCTGATCGTCGTCCTTGTGCTGAAACAGACCGGTCTGCTCGACGGACTCTGGAACGCCAGAATGTCCCCCGGCATGATCGCGAATACCAATACCGTCTTCAATCTGGGGTGCGCAATCGTGCTCCTGCCAGCCGTCAATGTTTATGAAAAGCTGAGCAGGCGGATTGTCCGGGATGAGGCACAGAAGGCGAATAAATACGCGGACAAGCTGTCAGCGCTGAACCCCGTCTTCTTCCAGACGCCCGCGCTGGCGTTCAACAGCTGCTATGACATTCTCCGTGTCATGCTTGACGCGGCCTGCAGAAACGTCGATAAGGCACTGGATATGGTGCTTGCGTATGACGGGAAAATAATCGAGGAAATACGCGAAGAAGAAAAGAATATTGATATGATGACGGACAAGGTCAGCACTTATCTGACGCAGCTGTCGCCGTACGCGAGGGAGCCTAATTTTGTGCGGATCATGGATCAGTACAACCGCGTCGTGACCGAATTTGAGCGTCTGGGCGATCATGCGGATAACCTCGCGGATGTCGCGGAGGAGCTGCACGAGCGCGGCTCGGTATTTTCCGATTACGCGCTGGGCGAGCTGAAGGTCATCCGCGGTCTTCTGGATGAAATCTTTGTGTTTACGAAGCTTGCCTTCGAAAAGCGTGACGTAGACGCGGCGCAGCACATTGAGCCGCTCGAAGAGGTCATGGATGACATGGTAAACGCGCTGCACAGCAACCACATCGCCCGTCTGCGCGATGGACTCTGCACGAGCCACACCGGCATCTCATTCTTGGATATTCTGTCCAACCTGGAGCGGATTTCCGATATCTGCTCAAATGTCGGCATCTCCGTGCTGGTCCGCGTCCATCCGGAAATCGCGTCAAAAGCGCATTCCTATGTGTCCGCGCTGCACCAGAGTACGGACAGCATCTATGAAAAACGCTACCACAGCGCCCACGACGAGTACTTCGGCAGACTCGAGGCGGCGCATGCAGAGTCAGATACCCCGCAGCTTACCGGTGAGTAAAGCATCGGAAAAGCGGGGAATTGCCTGGAGACAAGGCGGTTTTCTGCCGATAGCAGCAAGCTGAACAAGCGTGCCGGCCCGGACAGAGCGGCCGGACAGAAGAGGAGCCGGATATGTTAGTAACGTTAAATGATGTCTTAAACGACGCGCAGCGGAACCACTATGCCGTGGGTCTGTTCAACACGATCAACATGGAAATGGCGCGCGGCGTGCTGGAGGCGGCGGAGGAGCTGGACAGCCCCGTCATCATCGGCACGGCAGAAAGCCTGACCAAATATTCTCCCCTGCGGGAGCTCGCGTGGCTCCTGAAGCCGATGGCAGAAGAATCTTCTGTACCGGTGGTACTGCATTTTGACCACGGAAAGACGGAACAGAAGATCATAGAGGCACTGAAGCTCGGCTTCTCTTCGGTCATGTATGACTGTTCGACCCTTCCTTATGAAGAAAATGTCGAGCGTGTCGCGCGCATGACAGAGTTTGCCCACATGTTTGGCGCGACGGTGGAGGGAGAGCTCGGCCACGTCGGGGCGAACGACAGCCCGGACGAGGACGCGGATCTCTACACGACGCCGGATGAGGCCGCGGATTACGCGGAGCGCACCGGAATCGATGCCCTGGCGGTCGCGATCGGCACCGCGCACGGAGAATATCTGGAAACACCAGTGCTGGATCTGGAGCGGTTGGAAGACATCCGGGCCGCGGTAGATGTGCCGCTTGTCCTGCATGGCGGCTCCGGACTGTCCGACGAGGATTTCCGGAACTGCATCCGCGGCGGCATCTGCAAGGTTAACATCTACACGGATATTAATCTGGCGGCGGCGCAGGCGGTCGCGGCCTACTACAGTGAATCCAGAAAGATGGATCGTCTGATTCCGGAGATGGTTGCGGCGGTGAAGGCCGCGGCGATCGAGAAAATGATGATTTTCGGTTCCTGCGGAAGGGCGTGAGCATGAGCACACTGGTTGAAAAAATCAAAGAGCACCCGCAGATCTTTCATTCCTCGCGCGGCAAGATGGTGCGCGTGTGGGAGGCGGAGGATCAGCTGGGGCTGACATTCCCGGAGGAATATGAGGCGTACCTGTGCCATTTCGGCGCGATCGGATTCGGAAGTGTGGAGTGGACAGGGATCAACGTGGACCCGGAATTGAATGTAGTCCGGGTGACCAGACGCGCGCGGGAAGAAGCAGAGTCGTTCCCGGCAGGATGTTTTGTGCTGCGCGTAAGCGACGCGGAAGGCCGCATGGTGGTCTGCTCAGAGACCGAGCAGATTCTGGCACTGCAGGAAGGCTCCGGGCCTGAGCAGATCTGTGAGGGTCTGGTATCTTATTTTGAGCGGTGCCTTGAAGAAGGGCTCGGGGAAACGCTGATTTAATCCATCACCGCTCAGCTCGAATTAATCAGTGTTTCCTTAGATAAAAATATCTGCGGAGAATGACCAGGTTATTTCTGGACAGTTCCGCAGGGAGGCGTGATATGGAAGATCATCTGGTTGCAAAAGCTTCGGTAACCCTCAGAAAAGGCGGCGGACGCACGATTAAATCCGGCGGCGCATGGATTTTTGACAACGAAATTGAATCCATCCGCGGAGATTTCGAGAACGGCGACATTATCCGCGTGTACGATTTTGACGGATATTTTCTGGGATACGGGTTCTATAACATCAATTCAAAGATACAGGTCCGGATGCTCTCACGCCGGACGCCGGAGCCGATCAGCGAAGCGTTTCTGCGCAGACACGTGAGGGACGCGTGGAAGTACCGGAAAACCGTTCTGGAGGACACCTCCTCCTGCCGCGTGATTTACGGAGAGGCAGACTGGCTGCCGGGACTGATCGTGGACAAATACGAGGATGTGCTTGTCGTGCAGTCGCTCGCGCTCGGCATTGACCGGCTGAAGGGGCTGCTTCTGGACGCGCTCCGCGAGGAGCTGGAAAAGGACGGCATCGCGGTCCGCGGGATTTATGAGCGCTCAGACGCCTCTGTGCGCAGAAAAGAAGGGATGCAGCCATATAAAGGCTTTATCGGTCCTGCCTTCAATACGCGCGTCGGAATAACTGAAAACGGAATCCAATACGAGATCGACGTCGCAAACGGACAGAAGACCGGCTTTTTTCTGGATCAGAAATTTAACCGCCAAGCGATCTGGCCGGTCTGCGGGGGAAAACGCGTGCTGGATTGCTTTACGCATGTGGGAACCTTCGCGCTGAACGCCGCGAAAGCGGGCGCTTACCAGGTGATTGGCCTGGATATTTCCTCACAGGCAGTAGAAGAAGCAAAGGAAAACGCGGCCCGCAACGGGATGTCCGACCGCGTGCAGTTTTTCCAGGCGGACGTTCTAAAGGAATTGCCGCGCCTGGCGCAGGCGGGAGAAAAGTTTGACGTGGTCGTACTCGACCCGCCGGCGTTTACCAAGTCGCGGGAGGCGACACGCCGCGCCGTCAAGGGCTACAGAGAGATCAATCTCCGGGCGATGAAGCTGATCCGCGACGGCGGATATCTCGCGACCTGCTCCTGTTCGCATTTTATGACGCAGGAACTGTTCGCGAAAACAATTCAGGAGGCTGCCCGCTCCGCGCACAGGCGGCTGCGGCAGGTCGAATTCCGCACGCAGGCGCCCGACCATCCGGTTCTCTGGACGGACGGAGAGGAAACCTCCTATTATCTTAAATTCTTCATCTTCCAGGTGTGCGAGGAGCTGTGAGGGCGAAAGGCTATAAGCAGACAGATCCAGAGCTGCTTACAGCCTGTGCCGGCGCACCGGTACAGTATCGAATTACATAGTTTGATTCCTGCAGGTCAAATTGCGCGTCAATACGGGCCTGAATAGCGGCACAGCTATCCTGCGCTGCATTCATCAAAAGGGCAAGATACTGAAACTTTCCGCACCGGCATACGATGTCCGTTTTCCGCAGGGATCCGCAGACCGCATTCTCAAAACGCTGAGCCAGCATTTCCTGGAGAGCGTTTTTTTCATTTAAGATGCCATCTGACGCTAAGGTGCCATCTGCCTTTAAGCTGCCATCTGCCTCTAAGCTGTCATCTGCTTCTACGAAGCCATCTGCTTCCTCCAGGGTGCAGAGCAGCAGCAGACAGGAGATGCCGCATCGCTCTTTAAGCCGGCTCATCACACGGTAAATGCTTTCAAAGACGGCATAACTGCACAGATATGCTCCTTCCTCCGCTTCATGCGTTCCATTCAGATGTTCCTGAATAGCCTCCAGCGTTTTCTGGCCGGAATTCTTGCCTGCGGTGATGATCTCCCGCAGCTCAAGCAGCCGGGCGTCTGGCTGTACCCTTAACTCATCAAAGTATTGCTGCTCTGTCTCATGGTACAGACTGTCGGCTTCCGTATAGCGGCCGAGGCCAACCAGGGCTTCCAGCGTAATGTGCTCCCAGTCAGAAAACGGCTGCACCCTGGCGGCGTGCTTTCCAAGCACCTGCAGACGGTCATACTGTTTCATCTCCAGCAGGATTGCCGCCGCTCCGTTTACACAGTCGCTGAACATATCGCGGTAACGCCACGCCTCGCGGGAAGCCCACAGGCTTCCGGCGCGCATGGGAAGAAAATCTCCTCCATACAATTCGCAGGCGGTTAAGTATGCATTCAGCTTTTCCTCCGGTGTCGAACCTTGTGCTGCCTTTTGATATGCAGCCTCAAATTCAACCGTGTCCTCAACGACGGGGATTTCTGCCGTCCAGTAGAAGCGGCCGTTCCTTTTTACGATATAGGCGCACTCCGGCAGACCCATCTCCCGCAGGCGCCGTTTAAAATTGTAGAGCACGACGCGCATCGAGTGATTCGCATCCATGATCTCACGGTCATGGAACAGTTCGTCTATCAACAGTTCCCGGTCCGCTCCGTTTTCCCGCGTGTGCAGGAGTATTTGCAGCAGCTGGCTGAACTGTGAGTCTCTCCCGTTAATAAGCTGAATGCCGTTCCATCTGACAGAAAATGTACCGAAGAATCGTACATACAGCACATTATTCTTTTCCTGCATATACGGTTCACCGCCTCTCAAAAAAACAAATCATCTCATCTTCAATATCCGTACAGACTGTCAACTAATCATTATATAGACTGCCGTGCTCAAAAACGTCACAGTGCTGATTTGCGGGGCATTTTCGCGGTTTCGCATTCATTCTGAAGCCTGACCCGCAAGAAGCCGTCCCCGCTGAAAAGCGGCAAAAAAAGAAGGCACGGATTACTCCGTCCCTTCCTGTCTGGTATACACAATTTCTCATTTATCTCTGATATTCAAACCACAGTTTACTCAACGTCATTTCGGCCCAGCTGTATTGCGTCATGTATTCTCCGTGGAACGAATTGAGCGCGTCGGAGTTGCCGCTGAGCATCTGATAGTAGTCGCAGTCGATCTTGTCTGCGCGGATGGCCAGCACGCCGCTTCTTCGTATGAGCAGATCCTCCATCCCGATTCTTTTCAGGGTCTCCCGCAAATCATTGACATAGTTTCGTATCTGGTGCTTCGCCTTCCTTAATTCCGTCTCGCCTTCCCACAGAGCCGTTGCGATCTCCTCCGCCGTACAGGTCATGCCCTTCCGGTCCACGAGAAATGCCAGCAGCTCCTTCGTCCTGCGACGCTGGAACAGGAGTGGTTCGCCCTGCCAGAATACGTCAAAAAAGCCGAAGCACTGGATATACAGTGTCTGCGGCACGGGTCTCGGAGAGACAGGAATCAGATCCAGTTCTTCCCGAATCGCCGCGGCGTCAGCCGGTTTCATGATATAACCGTGCGCGTGCACCCGATAGGCTTCCAGGGCATACTGGTCATAGCCTGTGACGAAAATGATCCGTGTGTCCGGCGCGGCTTCTTTTAACTTGACTGCAAGTGTGAGTCCGTTCATGCCGGGGAGCTCAATGTCGGAGAACACCACGTCGGGCAGCTTCCCGGGGTCTTGCAGTGTGGCTATCACATCCGCCGCGCAGGAGAACGCGAGGATTTCCGCCTCCGGCTCAGCCTCCCGGATTGCGTCCTGCAGCATACGAAGCATTTTGGGCTCATCATCTATGGCAAAAATACGCATTTTAGGAAACCTCTTTTGGTATCACGATCACAGCTCTTGTCCCGGCGCCGGGCGCAGAATTAATGCGCAGGCTGCCGCCGCTGACACGCTGCAGCCGCTCCTCTACATTTGCAAGTCCAATATGAGAGCGGCCGTCCATAATCTCCTGTCCGGGGTCGAATCCCGGGCCGTCATCTGAAACCGTGACCTCATAATGATCCGCAAATTCGCGCGATGAAATCGTAACGCATCCTCGTCCGTCCGGGTTTCCTCTGACGCCGTGGCGCACCGCATTCTCAACCAGCGGCTGCAGCGTGAGCGTCGGGATGCGGAATTCCGTGCAGCCAAGATCATAATGGACCTGCAGCGCATCCTCATACCGCAGCTGCTCCAGCTCCAGATAGAGCCGTGTATGCTCCAGCTCCTGAGAAAAGGATATGGTTCTGTCCTTTGAGATCGAGTCCATGTTTCCCCGGAGATACTTTGAAAACCTCGCCACGGCTTTTTCCGCAGCCGCGGAATCGGTTTTGCACAGGCTCTGGATCGCCCCAAGTGTATTGTAGAGAAAATGCGGCTGAATCTGGCTGAGCATGATGTCTACCCGTAGCTGCTTATTCTCCTGAACCTGCTGGTAATACCGCTCTGACTGGTCGATCCAGATGTAGTTGAACATGAATACCGCCGCGACAGCGGAACCAAGCAGGATCGTGTAAAGACCAAAGAAAAACATCTGGATCAGCATGGAAATCATGGGGATGGTGATATAGATGCAAAACGCGAGGCGCTGTTTTGAGGACAGCTTATTCCTCCTGCGCCAGAGGGCGGCGATATTCACCACCATGATCAGGATCGTCGGAACAAGCAGTACCGGATATAAGGGGCCGCGCCGGTACACATTGCTGTCGTCGATGCTGTAGATCACGGCAGAAAACTGTGTATAGACCAATAATCCGACATATACGGCCCACAGTGCTGCCACGATGTGAATGAGCCGGCTTTCTTTCCAATTAATCTCGCCGCTCGAACGGAGCAGAAACACCGTGAGAAGCAGTAAGAGTATGGATGGCAGAAAAGATTCCCAAAACAGAGTGAAGCGAAAAATTCTTGCGTACGTCGGTCCGGAGTACATCGACGCATGCTGGCCGGAAAGATTAAAAACGGCAATGGCAACCATAATACTGAAAAAAGCAGCAAAAAATTTTTTCGTCCACTGCTCAAAATGAGGACTGATCAGCACCTGTATCAGACCAAGTGTGCTGATCATGAGTCCTGCAATTCCGATACTATAATTCATAGAACACCCTTTTCACGGTTCATTCTGGCTGAACAGTCTGGCGCCGCGGTCTTGTCACGGGCAGACCAGCTTGATGTCGTTGTACTGAATCGCGTCCAGGTACTTTTTGTCCGGCTCCCGGTTTGTGACGACCGCATACAGATCATTAAACTGATAGAATGACAGGGTGGACGCCTTGTCAAACTTGCTGTCATCCGCGCAGAGGATGATTTTATCGCTGCACGCGACGACCTTTTTCTTGGTCTCCGCCTCAAAGTAGGTTGTGTGCGTCAGTCCTTTTTCCAGAGAGACGCCCGTCGCCGCAATAAAGGCCGCATTCGCGGAAATTGAAGAGAGCGGATCCAGCGTGGAGATGCCGGAATAGGAGCTTGTCGCGTGATTGTAGTAGCCGCCGAGCGCAATGATATTGAGCGAAGGGTATTTGGCCGCTTCGTACATGACATTCAGGGAATGGGTGATCAGCGTCACGTTCGTTTTTTCCGCCAGGTACGGAACCATGCAGGCGACAGTGGTGCCGGAATCCAGAAAGATGGTCTCCCCGTCGGAAACCATATCGGCCGCCAGACGCCCGATGATATTTTTCGCGGTGCTGTTTTTGACAGAGCGGACCTGAAGCGGAACCGGCGCGGTGTCTGTGTCATTCTCGGTGATGGCGGATACGCCGCCGTACACCTTGCGGATGCGCCCGCGCTTGATCAGCTCGTTGACGTCGCGCCGCACGGTGTTGACAGAAACCATAAAATGATTCGCCAGATTCTCCAGCGGCACATTTCCTTCGGAGAGAATATACTCCTCCATTTCGATCAGACGGTCAATTCGCATGGGTTACCTCCTTAATAATAACAGGGCAAAATGGGTACATTTTCGGGAATGCTGAAAATAATATAAGTATTCCGGCGCCTTCGCGTCAAAAATATCTTCAAAAAGTGGCAATAATAATCAGTGTAAAACTCGCTGAAAAACTGGTTAATTCATTGTTATGTTATTAACGGATTCGGGAAAACACTGTGACGAGTGACCGGAAAACCGCGTAAAATCAATAAAAATAAATATTTAACAAAGTTTGGAAGTGTTTTTTAAATAGAATTTGTCCTCAAGAGTATACCAAAAAACAACCATAAAATGCAACACTTTTGATGAAGTTCTTGAAAAAATATTTTTTTTGAATTAGGTATTGCAAAAACTTAACCACTCTAATATAATGGAATCAGTGTTAAGCCATTTCTATTTTGAGTTGTTCAAGAGAGGAGAAAGAATCATGGCAAAAGTGAAGGTTGGTGTAGCTGGTTATGGTACAATCGGACAGCGTCTGGCAGACGGTGTCGCAAAGCAGGGAGATATGGAGCTTGTCGGTATTGCTGATATGGCCCCGACCCTGGCGATCCGCGCACTTTATGAAAAAGGTATGCCGTATGACCTCTATCTGGTAAACGGTGCAGATACAGCAAAGTTTGACGCAATGGGAATTCCTTACAAGGGATCTTTCCAGGATCTTGTGGATCAGGTCGATGTAATGCTGGATTCCTCTCCGGCAGGTATCGGTCTGAAGAACAAGCGTATCTACGAGGCGGCAGGCGTCAAGGCAATCTTCCAGGGCGGTGAGAAAAATGAAGTCGCGGATGTCTTCTTCCACGGCTACGCAAACTTTGAGAATGGTCTCGACCAAAACTATCTGAAGCTGACAAGCTGCAACACGACAGGCCTGATCCGTACCGTCGACGCGCTCGACAGAGCTTACGGCATTGATAAGGTTGCGATTACAATTATCCGCCGCGTGGCTGACCCGGGCGATTACAACCGCGGCCTGACAAACGCGCTGCAGATTGAGAAGGCTCCGACCCACCAGGCGGTTGACCTGATGACAATTATGCCGCACATCAACGCGACCGGTATTCTGGTTCACACACCAGTAACACACGGCCATATCATCACTGTCCTTGCGACCGGCAAGAACGGCAAGATCACCAAAGAGATGGCGATGAATGCTTTCAAGGATCATCCGCGTATCCGCATCCTGCGCATGGAAGACGGATTCCTCGGAAACGCTTCCTACTTCAAGTATGGCCGTGACCTCGGACATGAGCGCGGCGACATGTATGAGATCGGACTCTGGGAGAACAGCATTGTTGAGTCCGGCGACGACATCATGTACGCATTCGTTGTTCCGCAGGAAGCAGTCACCATCCCGGAGACCATGGACTGCATCCGCGCAGCTATGCATATGCAGGAGACCCGCGAAGAGGGCACTTCCGAGACAAACAAATACCTCGGCATTGGCAAGTTCAAAGCGATGGGACTGGGCTGATCCGCAGAGAAAACATGACTGCCGGGCAAAAGCCTGTATGATAAAAACGCATAAAGCTGCAGCGGCAGAAACGTGTAAATGAAACAAATGAGGCTGCCACGCATGCGGGGCAGCCTCGTTCTTGACATGGCGGGAGGGCGCTCTGTCCCGGAGCAGCGCCTGCCATACAAAAGCCTGCGGCGGACGTTGATCCCGATGTGGATTTTGTTTTCGCCGCAGTCTGTCCGATCATTTAATACAGGGAAACGCTGATTTAAATTTATCCTTTTTGGCGGAAAAATCTCCTCGGGATCAGACCGGCTCGAATGAATCAGTTTTTCCATAGGATATAAATGCCGCCGCGCAGGCGGCAGAATGGAGCATACATGAAATTTGGAATCCGTACACTGGATGAAGTCAACGTGAGCGGCAAGACCGTTCTCTGCAGAATCGATATCAACCAGCCGGTCGATATGGAGACAGGCACGCTGAAGAGCACGACCAGAATTCAGGCGTGCGTGCCGACCATCCGCGAGCTCTCCGACAAGGGCGCGAAGGTGGTTTTGATGGCGCATCAGGGAAGTGATATCGAGTATCAGAACTTTTACACAACTGAGCCTCACAGCAAGGTGCTTTCCGAACTGCTCGGACGTGAGGTGCAGTTCATTCCGGACGTCTGCGGCCCTGCGGCGATCGAGAAGATCAAGTCCCTCAAGAACGGCGAGATCCTGCTTCTGGACAATGTCCGCTTTATGTCAGAGGAGCAGACTCTGTTTGAGAAGAAGCTCCGCCTGACCCACGAGGAAATGGCGAAGACGATCGTCGTGCGCAAGCTGGCGCCGCTCGGAGATCTGTATCTGAACGATGCGTTCGCCGCGGCGCACAGAGATCAGCCGACTCTCTCCGGATTTGAGCAGGTACTTCCGTCCATGATGGGCCGCCTGTTCGAGAAGGAGTACGTCGTACTCTCCGAGCTTATGGAAGCGCCGGCACGTCCCTGCACATTCGTCCTCGGCGGCGCGAAGATCGCGGACGCGTTCCTGATGATGGAATCCGTCCTGTCCGCAGGCGCCGCAGATCACATTCTGGCGGGCGGCGTCGTGGCAAACATTCTTCTGATCGCGAAGGGCGAGCAGATCGGTCAGGGCAGCTATGACTTCATCGTCAAGTCGAACTACGAGGAGTTTTTCGAGAAGGCAAAGATCCTTCTGGAGAAATATGCCGACAAGATCGTCCTGCCGGTTGACCTGGCGTGGACAGAAGGCGATGCGCGCAAAGAGGCAAAGATCGGCGAGATTCCGGAGTCAATCGGATCTACTGACATCGGCGAAGAGACCGCGAAGATGTATCAGAAATATATCCTCGAGTCAAAAACCGTCTTTGTCAATGGACCGATGGGCATCTTTGAGGCAGAGCTGACAGAGCTCGGCACAAAGATGGTCTGGGACGCGCTGGGCGATACCGAGGCATTCACCGTCGTCGGCGGCGGCGAC
>JAFVEX010000092.1 GCA_017475785.1 Eubacterium sp.
GCCAGGAACAAAAGGTTCAGCATATCCGTCCCGTCAACCGCTTCTCTTCCGTAGTACGAGGCAAATTCCAGAAAATAAAACCCGTAGTAGACACCCGGGATTTTCGCCGACAGCTCTGTGAAATACTCCCGCACCGAAGCCTGCACAAGGCTGTATGAATCCCGGCCTGGTATCAGGGAAAACTGCCCCGTCACAAATGGGTTAGAGGCCGCCAGAAGTGAACTTTTCGGACGTCTGGCGCCGCGCGCGAACGCCGTGATTTTGCCCTCCTCGCGGGTCAAAATCACGAGCCGCCTGTCGTACTCTCCGACAGGCATACTGGACAGAACCATTCCCGTCAGCGTGACCGTCTCCCTCATCTCCTGTGAAATCCTTCCTCTGTCTTTATGTCGTAAACGCAGGCCGCTTTTCTCCCATGTTTACCAAAAAACCACTGATTCAATCCCGGCCGCCTGTTTTGCCTTTGCTGTTTTGCCTTTGCTATTTTACCTTGGCTGTTTTACCTTGGCTGTTTTACCTTGGCTGTCCTTCCCTGCAATGCATGTGCAGGAGCAGTCAGCTTCACATTTTCCTGAGTTACTTCAGCTCCTTCTTATCATACCCGTAATTTTTCATAAGAATATCGCTGTCGCGCCAGTTTTTCCGCACCTTCACCCACAGCTTCAGGTTTACCTTGCCTTCCAGCAGCTGCTCGATATCCGGACGGGCTTCTGAACCGATCTTCTTGAGCATCGTGCCGTTTTTTCCTATAATAATACCCTTGTGGGATTCTCTCTCACACACGATGCTGGCTTCGATATCCGTCAGATTGCTCCCCGGCCGTGTCTTCATGGATTCGATCGTCACCGCAATTCCGTGCGGGATCTCATCTCCGAGAGAACGGAGTGCCTTCTCACGGATCATCTCTGCCGCAATCTGCCTGACGGGCTGATCCGTAATCGTGTCTTCGTCGAAAAAGCGCGGTCCGTAGGGAAGATACCGAAACAGGACGTCGATGAGCGTGTCCAGATTTCTGCCGAGCTTCGCGGAAACAGGAATGATGTCTTCAAATGGACAGAGATCCCGGTACCGGTCAATCGCAGGCTGGATCTCCGCCTTCTTGATCCGGTCGATTTTATTAATCACAAGAATCACCGGCAGCTTCGATTTGGAAAGCATCGCGGCGATATGCTTCTCTCCGGCGCCGATATAGCTGTCCGGTTCCACGAGCCAGAGAACGGCATCCACGTCACGGATCGTGCTCTCCGCCGCGTACACCATATACTCGCCCAGCTTGTTTTTTGCCTTGTGGATCCCCGGCGTATCGAGGAAGACGATCTGGCCGCGGCTGCTGTTATATACCGTCTGAATCCGGTTGCGCGTCGTCTGCGGCTTGCGCGACGTGATCGCGATTTTCTGCCCGATCAGATGATTCATTAATGTTGATTTTCCGACGTTCGGGCGCCCGATCAGGGCCACAAAGCCGGATTTTACGGTATTTGCTGTATTTGCTGTATTTGCTGTATTGTTCTGGTTTTCCATGATATCTTCACCAATTCCGGTTCTTCAAATCTGCACCCTGCGCCAACCAGGGACTCTTAACCCCTGCGGATCCCTGCGCACTGGAAACCGGCCTGCGCATTTATGATTTCCTTCTTCAGACATTGCGCCACACCTATTTACCTATTTTATAATAAATCAAAATGTGCGTAAACCATAAAAAGTCCATCTCGAGAAATGCATCTGGGGAATCTATCTGAGTAATCTATCTGAGGAATCTTTCTGAGCAATGTATCTGCGAAATATATCTCGACAGCCGCTGATGTCCGGCAAAACCAAAAGACAGAACCCCGGGAGGGAATTCTGTCTTTATCCGCGTAAAAAAGTATTAGTCACTTTGTCGAGGATTTTCGCCGCAGCAATCAGAAACAATTGGCAAGGAAAATGATCAAGTTATTCTGCTGCAACATCCAATTTTAGTCCATGCCCACGCACAGCTCTTTTACAATCTCCACCCACCTCCACAGCCGGGCAGGATCATAGTTCACGGTACTGACATCCTTGATAATCAGTTCCACATTGCAGTCTCTTAAAATCCGGAGTTTTTCTCCGACATCCTTCCGCACAAGTTCCTCGTCAAACGTATCGGTTACAAAGCAGGCCGGACTCGGCTTCAGTGAGACGACGTACCGCCTGCCGACGGCCTCGGCCATCTTCTGAACATTTGACCACGGGCTGCAGGAAATTTTGCGAAGATTCGGAATTTTTTCCAGTACATCGATCTTGTGGTCAAGCCGCTCACAGCACCCGTAGTAGGTCAGCGCAAAGCGGTCGAGCCACTCCCGCTCGTAGGGCAGGCAGAATTCCTTCTGCATTTCAGGCGAGACGGAGGTAAAGAACTGGCTTGCGCTAGCGCCCCACATACCGCTGCACTTCGCGCCCGCCATCTGTCCGCGTCCCAGCTCGGAGGAATAACCATAGGCACCAGAGCCAACCCGATAATTAATCGAATTAGATCCCAGACATCCAAGCTGCTCATATTGATCCAGTGCTTTCATATTTACGTCAACAATTTTCCGCATGCTCGCATGCACAAGATCCGGATCATCCAGCAGGTTGATCAGAAGCTCGGTCGTGCCCATATACATGACGACGTCATCGATCGGGGCGAACCAGAAGCCCTGCACACCCTTGATCTCCACGGGCATCACGCCGCCAAAAATCTCCTGATAGACTGCGTACGCGCGCTCAGTTGCCTCACGATGATAAGTAATCTCCGGAACCACGATCTTTTCCAGATCCTCTTCGCTCTCGATCACCGGATTGAACGCATGGCCGACGATATTATTCCCTGCGTCGGTCACGGAGATCTCTTCACTCAGTTCCAGCCCGACGCCGGAATTGTTGATCAGCATCGGACAGTAAAACACAGGCTCCAGCACCATGTCCCCGGGCATGTGCTTCCAGAGGTAGATCTTCCTGCGCAGTTCTTCCTCAATCCGTTGCGCAAAAGGTGTCGAAGTGCGCAGAGTCAGCTCATCATCGACATTAATCTCATGCCAGGGCAGCTCATTGTGCCACACAAGCGGACGTACCCGCTTCAGATCGTTGAGATCCGTCCACAGAGCTGCTGTTTCCTGCTGCGCCGGCAGCGTGGCATATTCCATATACTGCGCGGCGAGCGCGCGAATGATCTGGACATCGTTCTCACAATAAGCTATTTCCCGGTATTCGTACGCCGTATCATTCGCGACCGGCGTTCCGGGCGC
>JAFVEX010000093.1 GCA_017475785.1 Eubacterium sp.
CGGCCGTATTGCCGACGAACATCTGATACGTCCATGCGTCGTTGTCCGCGATGAGTCCTTCTCCGTCAAGAGCGGTATTTCCGCGCGTCGGCACAGATACCAGAATCGGAGCGAACTGGTACAGCTTCGTCTTGCCTCTTGCCAGCATGGAATAAGTCGTTCCTGAGGCGGTCTCTGTCACCACTTTATAATCCGTGATCTTGTCGCCGTGCGGAATGATCAGGTACAGTCCCGCTCCCGCGTCTACGTCCACCGGGCTGTCCAGTGTGCCATGCGTAACCAGAATCTTTGACAACTCATCCTCGCTCAGGGCTCCTGATTCTGTCGCGCCGGTCTGGTATTCCGGCACGCCGGCAAGGACTACGCCCGCAAGTCTCTGTGTCAGACCGTTTACATCGTCTGCCTTGAGGCCGTCCTCCTCCGATTCCGCCAGAATGCCTTCCCACTCGGTCTCCAGATTCCGGAAGGGATCATTCCATGCCGAAAACTTATACGCGTCAAATCCGGACAGCGCTTCCGCGCCGGCCACCTGATAAAAATCCAGGATGACGCCGGCACCCGAAAGTTCCGCGAAGGTCGTATCATCTTCCGGAGCTGTCTCGGACACAGTCGGTGACTTGACAGTCACCGTACACCCGTCGAGCGAGACCGCATAGCTCTTCTGTGCCGGCAGCGCGCCGAGCACCAGAGCCAGCGCGGCCACCACCGCGAGCCTGCCCTTTCTGCCTTTCCGTTTCCTTGTTTTGTCTTTCTGCATCATTTCGTACCTCTTACTTCAACAATAAAGTTCTGATACAAACTGTTCCTTCATAATAAATAATTGTCAGGATGTTTTCGGGTGGTTATCCGGAATGTTTTGTCCCAGGAAATGCCGGCTTGATCAGCCCTTCCCTTGTTCTTCCGCTTCCCCGCCGGAGGCGTTCTCTTCTCCCTGACGGATCGCCTCTTCCAGCATTCTCTCGCGCTGCGCCCGCAGAGCGTCCCTGTGTTTCGCGCGCTTGCTGGTGATGATAAAGAGCCAGATGATCAGCAGCAGAAGCATCGGCGCCGCGATCAGCGGTGCGACGATAACCGGTTCAAGCTGCATCGCCTCAGCCGTTACATTTGCCTGCGGCACGTCATTTTCAACACGGTGGCCGCGGACGAGAAGGCGGTGCGTGTTGACGCCGTACGGCGTGCAGGTAACAAGCGTGCAGTAATCCTGCGCCGGATCGATTTCCAGATCCTGCAGCTCGCTGGGAAGGACGATTCTGATCTGGTCAACCTCATATGTCAGCGTCCTGTCCAGCACCTGGATCAGAAATCTGTCTCCGCTCTGCAGCTGGTCGATATCTGTGAACAGCCTTGCAGAGGGAAGTCCTCTGTGCCCTGAAATAACAGCGTGTGTGCCGATGCCGCCGATCGGGAAGGACGAACTCTCGATATGGCCGATCGCAATCTGCAGGACCGACTCATTCGTCCCGTGGTAAATCGGGAGGCTGACATCGATGGAGGGAATCTCAATGTATCCCATGATACCGGTGCCGGTAACATCCAGGATGGATTCGTACTCCGCGCGCTGCTCATCTGTCATGTTGTAGCGGTTTGGCCTCGTCAGGAGCTTCTTGTTGTACGCTTCTGCTTCCTTCCACATCCGCTCATATTCTTCCGCATCCATGTTGGCTACGGTCTCTACGTACCCGGCGATCGCGCGCGTCTGATGGAAATTGTTCCACCAGTTTGAGAAAGTCGGGTAAAGAAGAATGCCAATTCCGACCAGCAGGATCACAAACAGGATCACTGTCGACCGGACACTGCTTCGTTTTTTCTTTTTGTTCATAATTAATTGCCAGTATCCACGCGTTCTGATAGTACTGAACGGTATTGTCATTATAGTCCGGGTGCCATCACATAAAGCGTCAAAAAACAGCCGATTTACGGTGCGCCGCCCCGTTTTTTCATATGAAGGGCGCAAAAAGACACCTATACATGATCATTTTACGCTTTCTTAGCACATTATTCAACAAAAAATTCAATTTATACAAAAAATATACTAAAGTTTTTTTGCTATCTGGGGTGAGGCAGTCTCAATCCAATAAAAAAGCACCGTTTTTACGATGCTTTTCTCCTTATCAAGACTTTTTACTCTTCTTCCCATGACTGAATCTCCGGAATTTCTTCCGGCTCAGCGTCTTCATACAGCGCGTTTTCCATCAGGTGCACCATCTCCCAGATCGAGCGGAAGGTGAGGGTCTTGTTCTTATCTGCCCAGGTAATCCGCCCCTGCCAGGTGTTGTTCTGGCGGTGCTGCACCCGCACAATGAAGGTCTCCTGCTTCCCGTGATGTCCCAGTAGCTCTTTGTCAGACATAACTTTTTCCTTTTCCTCCTTCCGCGTGTGCGGCACATGCGGCTCCGTAAAGTTTCTCTCCGTATTGCCCCTCCGCGGGAAATTCAGGTCATCGTAAAACGCCTCCATGCGGAACAGCATTTCGCCGAGGCTGCCAAACAAAACCGGTTCTTCCTGATAGGAATGGTAGAATCGGCCGCTGCAGCCCATCTGATTGATTTTGTCCACACAGAGCATCACTCCGTTTGGACATCCGATGTAGAGGTCGTTTGCCATTAGAATACAGTTCCTTCCGGCGTCAGGATGACGCTGTTGATAAAATACTCCACGCCCGCGCGCTGGGTACCCGTCAGAAAATGATAGTTGATGCGCTTCTGCACGATCCCGCAGTCCTCCCGCGTCGTGTTGATCAGAAGCGTGAGATACTGCCCCTTCCCGTACCGGCAGACCGCGTCTGATCTCCGGACGGAGTGGCAGATGGCGTCGCCGAGCTTCTGGGAGAGACGCTCCAGCGCGCTGCTCTCGCGCATCGGCACGCCGTTTTTGTCGACGATCGTGCACAGCATCAGATAAATCGACTGGCCGCCGCGCTCCGTCATGCGCTCAATCATGCGGTACACGCCCCGGAACACGGGGTAGGAGCAGATAAAACCGCCCGGCATGTCTTCCCGCGCGCCGGACAGCTCCAGCTGAATCTCGTCCAGCAGCGCGTGCTGGTGCTCCAGCTGGTTGCCGAGCCGCTCCAGGAGCTCGACGGTGCTGAAGGTCGGCTTGAACCCAAGCTCCTCCATATAATATCTCTCTGTCGTCTCGTACAGCCTGCGCGCCTCTTCGTCGCGCCCGAGCGCGATCAGCGCCTCCATCGTCAGCGCCTCCCACTCCGAGAGGGGCTGGATCCGCGTCGCCTGCCTGCCGAGCGCCTCCAGCTGGTTATAATCCTTGTTCATCCGCAGCAGCGCCGCCGCGTTCTGCACGCACGCCTCGTAAATCGTGCGGTAGTGGCGGTCCTCCTGCGCCACCCAGATCATGTGCGTCTGGAGGGGCAGAAATTCGCCCGTGTAACAGTCGCTGGCCTCCAGATACTTCCGGAGCCGCACATCCGGGTCTTTTTCCTCCTCTGCCTCCTGATACAGCCGCTCAAACTCCCAGGCGTCGACCTCCACCGGGATCTCCTCTGTCCAGAAATAGCGGCCTTCCCGGTTTTCGATATAATTAACCTTCGGCAGTCCTTCCTTCTCCAGCTTTTTCTTCGCGTTATAAATAATTGTGCGAAGGCCGTGGGCGATGTCGTCAATCTCGCGGCCCTCAAACAGGATCTCCTCGAGCTGCGCGCGCCGGAAGCCCTCCCTGCCGCTGTGGATCACAGCCTCCATCAGCCGGACAAACTGCGAATCCCGCCCTTTCGGGCCGACGCCGATCTGCGCGCCGTTCCACGACATGGAAAAGCCGCCCAGCGTTTTCACATACAGAATGTTTTCGTGCTGTTCCATGAAACTCACTCCACACTCCCAACCATCTGCATCTCTAAGGAAGCGGTGATGGATTAAATCAGAGCTCCCCAAACGAGTAATAACTGCCATAAATACTGTAACAATTATTATAGCACGAAACGAACGCTTTGATAACTTGAAATTGTCTGCGGCATACACCTACAAAATTATCCACGTCATACACCGGACATATGCCAGGCTTACACCAGCATACACCGGCATTATATCATCCTTATGTCAAAACACGCGTCATTTTGTACTTCATTTTTATCCTTTATTTTATCCTTTATTCTGCTTTATTTTTCGTTTCTTTGCTTCCTTCCTTATCTTCTTCTTTTCCTTCCCGGACCTTCTCATTACAGACGAGCGCGCGGTTTTTCTTTACCATTTGTTTCTTTGTAAGCGAGAGGTCGAAAAACACATCATCCAGCTTCCGGATCAGCGCCTTGTAGCCGGGTATATCCCCGTACCTTGTCACCAGTTCTATAAAAAATTTGTGCAGCAGGCTGAACAGTTTGTCGGCGTCGCTCTCCATGAAACCCTTCTGGCGGGTAATCATCCGCTCCGGTTTCGTCAGTGTGTCCCACTGCTCAAGCGCGCTCAGAAGGTCTGCAATCAGCTCTTTTCGCTGCCGCAAATAGTTACTTTCATCCCGCATTTCCTTCGCGGATTTTTTTTGAAACGTGTTTAGAGCCGGCTTTTCAGGAGGGTTATCATTTTCCGTGTCCTGTTTTTTTTCATCCAGATCTCCCGTTTCTGCTGTTTCGCGATACGTATCCATCAGCGCCTGCATGCGCTCTTGCTGCCAGCTGATCTCCGGCTTTACAGCAAATGCCATGTGGCGGGTGACGATCTCATCCAGATACGGGGAGCGGTAGTACGCGTCCTCTCTCCCGCAGAAGTGATCTGCCAGCCGGTGCCGCAGGTCATACCACTCGTTCTGGGACAGGGTCTGCAGCCGACTGCACAGTCCTTTCAGGAGCGCGCTCTTCTGTAAATTAAGCCGGTATATGATCTCCCAGCTTTCTTTGACCGGCTCCATTTTGCCGGCTGCGCGGTCCGCGTTCACTTCTTCAAAAGCATCCTTGGCGGCAGTCTCCTGGCAGAGCTCTGCCAGGCAGAGGCAGGCCGCCTCCGCGCTTTTGACATCCGTCACCGGCCACGACTCCATCAGCGCCGCGGCGCCATTCAGGCACGCCAGACGGGACGCGGGGTTGAAATCCGGCGCAGGGAGGTCCGCCTCGCTCTTCTCCATGTACCTTCTGATCTCCTCCAGCTGTTCCTCCGGCACACCCGGAAGATAGCTGATTTCCGCGCCCAGCCGGCCGGCCGGATGCAGAAGCTCGTTCTGGGCTTCCTGCGTGTCGATGTTATACAGAAGCTTCAGGTCCAGAGCGCGTGAGAGGATCTTTTTTTCATCGTCCCGCGGCGTCGCGCGCAGGATAAAAAACGGGTTTTCCGTCAGTCTGGAACCTTCCGGCTGCGCTGCTTCGCCTTTGAAACGCTGCTCAGGATTTGATTTCATTGATCTGTTCCACCCCCTCCTTCAGTGCCATCTTCAAAAACGCGGGATCGGACTCGCCCCAGAACCGGCTGAAGTCGTACGTGCGCACATCGTCGATCTGGTACTCCCGCTCCAGCATGGATCCGCTCTCCCAGGGCGTCTCGTTTTTCTCCGCCGCAATCGTAACAGAATGCTCCGGCGTATCTTTTTCATAAATACTTACATCGTCGTATTCGGTCAGCAGCGGATAATAACAGGGCACCGGCACCTTGCTCGTTTTGCCGCCCGAGGGCATCTTCATCACTTTCTTCAGTTCTGCATATCTGAGCGTCTGATAGCCTGCGTCTGCCAGAAGATACAGATTGCTTTCCTCCAGAGACGCTGCGCGCCGGTCCGCGGAAACATCATACAGCTCGCCGGGCATCAGCCGGATGTCGTAATTGCTGTCATCCGTGATATCCCACGGGACTATAATGATTCCTATGGTGGAATCCCTCAGATACTTGCTGCTTTTTTCCACATTTAAGCTGCGGGAAAACACGAGTGCCCGAACCGCTTTGCCAGAAAACAGATTCTCTCCCGGGAGCAAGGAAGCCATGTTCATTATTTTTCGCGACTGATACGCCGCCAGCGAAACATCTGCCACCGGAACACCGTCAGGATAGACCTCCCCGGGGTCAATTCCCGCCTGATCGAGCAGCTCACAGTATTTTAATTGGCTGTTTATGTCGTCCAGCTCCCAGCCAATGTCCCGCAGCTTGTCCGCCGCCTGTCCGTTCATGCGGTCCGCTTCCGCAGCCTCTTTTAGATAATCCTGCGCGCCGCGGAGGGCTGCTTCGCACCGCTGCACATAGATCTCAGACAGCAGCGCGTCTTTTTCTTCACCGTCTTCCGCTTTCCGCAGGGTCGTTGCCGCTTCCGAATAAGCACCTTCCGAAATGAGGTCTTTGCACCACGTAAAGTACACTGCCTGCTCCCCGGCAGAGTCTTCCGCGAGCTGGTACTGCTTAATCGCCATTTCATAGTTCTGCTCACTCAGATATGCCGCACCCCTGGCCGCGTGCGCCTGCTTCTCGCCCTCCGCGTCTCCGGTTACCTCAAACAGCTTCAAAGCCTGCTCAAACTCGCCTTTCTCAATGGACTGATACCCCAGCTGCCTTTGATTCTCCGGGATCGCCTCAGCTGCCGCGTCCCCATAGGGGCCAAGGAGCATGCGCCAGTAGTTCCCCAGAGCCCCCTCGAAATTCTCTGCCGCAGCCATTTTTTCTGCTTCTTCCAGCATCACGCGCTGTGTTCTTCTGGCATGCAGCGTGACCGCCAGCAACATGAACAATGCCACGCAGACCGCAGCAGCCTGAAGCCCGCGCAGAACCTTCCGGTTCCGGCGCTTCGTCTGTATCATCCGCGCTTTTTTCTCATACGCTGCCTGCAGAGCCCTTGCAATCTGCTGCGCCGTATTGGACGGTTTCTGCTGGTTTGCGCCGGACTGTTTCTGCTGCGTCGCGCCGGGAACCTGCTGCTCAGCGCCAAACGTCTGCTGGTCCGTGCCGGACTGTTTCTGTTGGTCCGTGCCAGGCTGTTTCTGCTGCTTCGTGCCGGATTGTTTCTGCTGCTTCGTGCCGGAAAACTGCTGATAAGTGCCAAACGTCTGCTGGTCCGTGCCGGACATGGACTGCTGTCCGCCGGGAATCTGCCGCGCGCCGGACAAGACGGCAGCCGCCTCCAGCCGGCGGATCGCAGATATCAGCGCTGGCAGCTTCCTCGCCCTGACAGCCTCAGCTTCCATGCGCTCCAGTTCCTTCGCCAGCAATTCCCTGCAGGCAGCAAGCTGCTCCTTCGCGTTCCGGTAATTCCCCAAAAAGGAGAATTCCCGCTCCGCCCGAAAAAGCTCCTCCAGCGTCCCCGCCTCCAGACGAAGCACGGCACATTCAAACAGCGGCTCCCGCCAGTCCTTATACTTCACCTTCTCCAAACCACTACTCCCGCTGCGTCAATCAAAATCCTATCCGTCTTTTCTTCTTCACAGGCGCGATGCTTCTGCAGGCCTCCCGGAGTGTCTCTGCGTCGATCGCTTTCCGCCCGTCGCGCACGCAGATCCTGCCGGCCTCTGTCACCACAAACGCAACATCGCTCATCGGCCTTCCCGCAAGCGCGTCCGCCAGCTGATCCAGCTCCAGATCACCTTCTGTAGGCAGTTCTTCCAGAGAATGCTCCAGCACGCCCCGCACTTCTTCCGCAGACGGCATGCCGACCAGCAGCATATGGTCAAACCTGCCCTTCCGCAGAATTGCCGAATCGATGGAGTCCGGCATATTCGTCATGCCAAACAACAGCACATGGTGCTCCGCCGCTTCAGGAATGCGCCGCAGAAATTCTCCGACTTCCTCCATGTGTGCCTCGGCGGACCCCCTCGATGTATCTCTGGAAGAAAGAAACGCTTCCAGCTCATCCATGATCAGCACAGAGGGCGCGTCCTTAATTGCCGCGTCAAACACCGCTGATATTTTCTGACTTGTCTCGTGTATATATTTGCTCCCGACTGTTCCGGACGTGATCCGGTAAACCGGCCACCCCAGATAATCCGCCAGCTTTTCGACCGCAAACGTCTTGCCGCTGCCGGACGGACCGTACAGGAGCGTCGCGCCGGGAAACCCCACGCCGAACCGCCTGTATTCCTCCTCCCGGTCAATTACATCCAGAATTTCCTCCCGGAAGAACCGTTCCAGCTCCACACGGCCGGGCAGGGAAAAAGCCCCCTCCTTGCGCGGGCGCCGCGGCGTACTGCCCTTCTTTGCCTGACTGGCCGCGGAATCCGCTGTCTTTGCGCCCTCCCATGTATCGTCAATAGAAGAAGGCATGGACAGAATATTCCCGTCACCACTCTTATTCTCCTCCAGCCCAAACAGCTCCAGCAGCTGGATTCTGGCTGAATCCGGGAGCCACGAAGCGTATTTCCGGATCCGCTCCGTGTCACTGAGCGGCACATTCATACCTCCGCAGATCCACCGGCCGATCAACAGATCATCCTCCGTCCGGTCTTGATCCTGAAACGTCGGCAGAACCAGAGAAAACCGTGAAATATAAAGCCCGTCTGCCAGCGATACACCCGTCCTGATCCGCGACGTCCGCACCGCCTTCGCAAACGCAAGTACCTGCTGCGCGCTCTGTCCGAACGGACCGTACTCCACAGAAGAAATCATCTCACCCGCCGGCACGGTGATTACATACCCCGTAAATCCATCCGCTGTCATCTCCAGCATCAGGCCGTCCTCCGTCATATCCCGCGCAGTCCACTGCCTGTACAGATCATCCGTGACCAGAAGCGCGTATCCACCCGCAGCCGTCATATACAGCTGCCAGTTCTGTCCCCGCACATACAGAGATGACGCCACCTCCTGATCCGGGAGAACCGCTCCGTTTTTCAGCCAGTTGTTTGTGTCCATTCTCCTTCTCCTGCTGTAAATATTGCTTTAAACCAGATCGCGTGTAGTGAGAGATTCATCGGGCTCGCACCTCGCGTGTCGGCCAATATGTACCTCGCCGCTCCGCGAAAAGCCCCTCGAACCACGCGATAAGATTCCGTAGGTGTACCGCCAATTCCTGAAAGGCGGCCAGTCATTGCCGGTACACCAACTTCATCGTAATCGCCTGTTTCTCCCAGCTTTTCCATGCAAGTCGCCGCGAGGTACATACTTGCCCGCCACGCTTACACTGCGAAAAACTTACTCTTATAATCGCATCGTCGCACACTGACTGTTCTGGGGCGCGGGGTAGGTGTGTGAGTGCCCGTCGAACGTATTCATTCGGACGGACATTCGCAGAAATATTCACTGAAACGGGAGGTTAGAGCATGTCAGAGAGCGGGCTGAGAGTTACGCTTATAACGAACAGGCCGCTCTCCTACAGGCTCTTAGCTCCCGGTTCAGGGGATATTTGCGTGTCCGCCA
>JAFVEX010000094.1 GCA_017475785.1 Eubacterium sp.
CTCCGGCGCGGTTCGATGACGCGCGCAGCTCAGTGCCGCGTCCCGCTCCGGCATTTGCGCCACGCGCGCCGCCCGCAGCAGATCCCGCGCGCCTTTGTGAGCCGGCAGGCGCACTTCCTGCCCCGGCGCGGGGATCCTTCTGCTTTTCCGCGCGTCTTGTGCGCAGAGCCTGCCCCGCAGTCCTTTCCGCGCGCGCAGACTGATCCTGCGCCGGAAGATACGATGCCTGCCTGCTCTCCGTTCCGCCGCGGCCGCCGCCTGGCAGCTGCGACCTGCTTGTTTTCAGGTGAACCTGCCCCTGCTCCCCCGCAGGGTGTCCGCCTGTTCTTTTACTTTCATTCTGTCCCATCTGATAACTCCCCTGTTACCGTCTTTTCCAGAACTCTCTACTTCAGCACCTGCCTCTTCCAGTCAGGCAAAAACGTGTCCTTTGCCTTCCAGGCGCGAACCCGCTCATACAGCTGTGAGGCAAACAGTTCCTGCCGGTACAAATCTTCCGGAATCTCCGCGAAGCGGAAATAATATGGTACCTCAGCCCTTTTTTTCAATTCTGCCAGCAGACTGCCTGCGCCGCGAAACCCGAGAACCCTGATATAAACAGGATCCTGCACCCGCAGTACATCTTCCTCGCTGATTCCCAGGAGAATCCTGCACAAAATCCGGTTGATCCCGGTTCGCGTCAGATGTCTGGCTTTCACCTGCTCAGCCAGATCTGTTACCGTATCAGAAGATGCTGTCATCGTCAAAATCCGGTTCGCGAGCGATTCGGTGACGCCGTGGTACTGTTGAATTGATTTTCTGTCTTCCTTCAGAAGCTGATAGAATAATTGTTCAGAAAAATCATCCAGCAGGACGGGCGCGCCGCTCTGCAAAGTCATCTGCAGATGCCGGCAGGTGCTTTCCGGCACAAGCCTGCGTAGTTCCGTCAGTGGCAGCACGTTGTTTTTTTCAGTCTGGCTGATTTTGTCCCGCCAGGCTTCCTCCAGAAGCTTCCGAATAGCGCCCGCAGAGGCGTACGCCCCCTCCGGCACCAGGTCATGGTGACCCGCACCCGCGCGGAGCATCGTGTGCGGCACAATCCTGCTGCCGCTTTTCCGAAGCGCAATGCAGTATTCCAGACCCAGCAGGTTATTTGGCATGGCGAGAAAATCATTCAGCAATTTTTCCTCTGCCGCTGCCGGCACGCCCGGACAGAACCCGGCATCTGCTTCCCGCAGCCCGTTCCGCCTGCGCAGTTCCCTCACCGCCGCGAGGGCGCGTGCCGCAGGATAACTGCTGCCGGCCGCCAGCGATGCCTGCAGATCCTTCCGGAAGTCTTCAGTTTCTTCGGCCAGGCACTGCGCCATCTCAAGAAACGGCTCAATTCTGCCGCATTCACTGCCGAACCAAAGCTCATCGACAATGCCTGTCTTATCCAGAACCGCAACAGCAGCCGAGGCGAATTCGCCGGCGCTTCCGGTGGACGCCGCGCACGGCAGCTCCAGCACAAGATTTGCGCCGCCGTCGAGCGCCATCTGCGTGCGCAGATACTTATCCACAATCGCAGGCTCCCCGCGCTGCACAAAGTCGCCGCTCATCACGACGATCAGAAATTCTGCGCCGGACTGCTCCCGGACAGTCTGCAGCTGGTAAGCGTGCCCGTTGTGAAAAGGATTGTATTCTGCGATCACGGCAGCTGTTTTCACCGGCCTGCCCCCCGTCAGTTTATAACTGGTTTGTAACTGCTCAGTTTCTGTTTCAGTATATCCGTTGTACCGATGTCAGTTCTTGAAGTTATGGATCGGCGCCGGAATTCTTCCCGTGCGGCCGATAAATGCCTCACAGGAAAACTGGTTGACCGGCATGATCGGCGCAGAGCCAAGCAGCCCGCCAAACTCCAGAACATCTCCCATCTGTTTTCCGACTGCCGGGATCAGACGCACCGCGGTAGTCTTCTGATTGACCATCCCGATCGCCATTTCATCCGCGATAATCCCGGAAATCGTCGATGCGCTCGTATCTCCCGGGATGGCGATCATATCCAGCCCGACAGAGCAGACACAGGTCATCGCCTCAAGCTTTTCCAGTGTCAGCGCTCCTTTATAGACCGCATTAATCATACCCTGATCCTCGCTGACCGGGATAAATGAGCCGGACATTCCTCCGACATAGGAAGACGCCATGACGCCTCCTTTTTTGACCTGGTCGTTCAGAAGTGCCAGCGCGGCGGTCGTGCCAGGCGCGCCGGCGGCCTCCAGACCAATCTCCTCGAGAATGTCAGCGACAGAATCTCCCACCGCGGGTGTCGGCGCCAGCGACAGGTCGATGATGCCGAAGGGCACGTTCAGCCTTCTGGAAGCTTCCTGCGCCACCAGCTGGCCGACACGCGTGACCTTGAACGCGGTCTTTTTAATTGTCTCACAGAGCACTTCAAAGCTTTCTCCCCGGACTGAAGCGAGCGCATGCTTGACGACGCCGGGGCCAGAAACGCCGACGTTGACGACCGTATCTGCCTCTGTGACGCCGTGAAACGCGCCGGCCATAAACGGATTGTCATCGGGCGCGTTGCAGAATACGACCAGCTTCGCGCAGCCCATGCAGTTATCATGTTTTGTCAGCTCCGCCGTCCTTTTGATCATCTCGCCCATCAGGCGCACGGCGTCCATATTGATGCCGGTTTTTGTAGAACCCAGATTAACGGAGCTGCAGACACGCTCGGTGCGTGCGAGCGCCATCGGAATAGAACGAATAAGCAGCTCGTCCGCAGGCGTCATTCCCTTGGAGACCAGCGCAGAAAAGCCGCCGAGAAAATTGACGCCAACTTCGTGCGCGGCCAGATCCAGCGTCTGGGCAATCGATACGAAGTCCTCGGGTCTTCTGCACGCCGCGCCGCCGATCAGGGCAATCGGAGTTACAGAAATCCGCTTGTTCACGATCGGAATTCCATATTCCCGCTCGATTTCCCCGCCGACCTGCAGAAGATTTCGCGCGCGGGTCGTGATTTTGTCGTAAATCTTGCGGTTCAGCTTATCCAGATCCGCGTCGATGCAATCCATCAGGTTAATGCCCAGCGTAATGGTGCGTACATCGAGATTTTCCTGCTCGATCATTTCATTCGTTTCATGTACTTCAAAAATATTAATCATAGTCACACACTCCTGCGGATGCTCACACGCGGTGCATCATGTTGAAAATGTCCTCATGCTGACAGTGGATCGAAACGCCGACTTCCTCTCCGATCGCGTTCAGATCCTCCGCGAGTTCTCCGACCCCCTTCGGGGAAGCGGATGTATCCGCGATCATCATCATGTGGAAAAACCCCTGGATGATGGTCTGGGAGATATCTTCAATGTTGACCTGCTGCTCCGCGAGATAAGTACACACGCGGGCAATGATTCCTACTGTGTCACGTCCTGTTACCGTAATAATTGTCTTTTTCATTTTGTCTGATTTCCCCTGTCCTGTCTGTGTTATTTTGGGAAACGCTCTGATTTAATCAGTGTTTCCTTTGAGATGCACTGCCTGAATCCAATCGCCGCCCGGCTTCAGATGCTGATGAGATCACCGATTTCATCCCTGTGCGCGACGGAAATCGCGAAATCCTTCGCCTTGTACGGGTTGTCCCCCATCGTAATTTCCGAGCAGACCGTCTCAAAAGCGAGTGCCGGATAATTGTTCTCTTTTGAAAGATGCGCCAGCATGATCTGGCGGATGCCGTCGTGCAGCAGCTCGGAGAGCAGCCTTCCGGAATCTTCATTGGACAGATGCCCTCTGCTTCCGAGAATCCTGCGCTTCAGATAATACGGGTAGCGGCCCGCCTCGAGCATGTGCACATCATGATTTGCCTCGATAAACAGCACGTCGAGGTGCTGCAGGTGCCTGATCGTGTAATCATTGTACATGCCCATGTCCGTCGCGATGGCTGCCGATTTTCTGCCGCAGTTGATCCGGTAGGCCACCGGATCCGCCGCGTCGTGGGAAATGGAAAACGGCTCCACCTCCAGATCTCCGACTGTAAACGGACAATCCGCGCGCACCTCATGGTACAGCTCTTCCGGTATTTCTCCGATACCGGGACTTTTGATCACGGCCTCCCAGGTCGCGCGGGTCGCGTAGACCGGCAGCCCAAAGCGCCTCGCCAGAACCCCGAGGCCTTTGATGTGATCGGAGTGTTCATGTGAAATAAAAACAGCGCTCAGGTCTCTTCCGGTGCGTCCGATTGCGTTCAGCCCGGCCTCTACGCGCTTTCCGCTGATGCCTGCGTCGATCAGGACGCCTGTCGAGTCACTCCCCGCGAAGATACAGTTCCCGCTGCTCCCGCTCGCGATACTACATAACTCCATGATACTCTGTAAACTCCTTCAACTAAGCTTCTTCCAGCGCCGCCATGCGTGCCTCGATCTGTGCTGTCGTGTGCGCAAAGGATCCGCTGTTGTCAATGACGACCTGGCACTTCTCCCGAAAAACATGCTCCGGCAGCTGATTGCGCATGACGGATCTGGTTTTTTCCTCTGAATAGCCGCGCCCCTCCTTCAGCCTTGCTGCCCGGACTGCCGCATCTGCATGAATATACCACATCTCGTCGCAGATCTCATTATAGTTTTCTTCTATCAGCAGAGCTGATTCCAGAAAAAAATACTTCCAGCCGCACGCGGTATTCTGCAGAATCAGCCGCTGAATCTCCAGCCGGACGGCCGGGTGAATGATGGCGTCCAGCGCGTCCCGCTGCTCCGGATCGCTGAAAATGCGGTCCGCGATCCAGGGTCTGTTCAGTGTTCCGTCCGGACACAGGCAGTCATTCCCGAAAAGCGCAGTGATTTTCCTGAAGCAGCCGGTACCCGGACGCATCAGGTCGCGTCCGACATCATCTGCCCGCACGACAGCAGCGTCGTAGTTCTTTTCAATCCAGGCGAGCACCTCGCTTTTTCCGCACCCGACGCCGCCGGTTATTCCTATGATCTTCATATGATTCCTGCCTTCAATCTCCTGAGATGACTCCATTATTTCGCCTCATACCAGGAATAGCCCGTGTGTACATCTGCGACCAGAGCGACGGCGAGATCTGCCGCGTGCACCATTTCCTCTTCCAGAAGCCTGCAGACAGCTTCCTTCTCCGCCTCCGGCGCCTCAATGAGCAGTTCGTCATGTACCTGCAGGATCAGCCTGGCCTTAAAACCGCCGTCCCGCAGTCTTCTGTGTACGCGGTTCATGGCAATTTTTATAATATCTGCCGCGGTTCCCTGGATCGGCGAGTTCATTGCGACACGCTCTCCGAAGGAGCGCTGCATGAAATTTCCGGAGGAAAGCTCAGGGATCGGACGGCGCCTGCCAAACAGCGTCTCGGCGTAGCCTTTGTCCTTTGCGTCCGCGACAAGGCCGTCCAGAAACGCCTTGATCGCCGGATACGTCTCAAAATAATGCTCGATGTACTCTGCCGCCTCCTTGCGCCCGATGGAAAGACCCTGGCTCAGCCCGAAGGAACTGATTCCGTACACAATCCCAAAATTGACAGCTTTCGCGTTGCGCCTCTGCAGGTCTGTCACCTCGTCAAACGGAACGTGGAATACCTGGGAAGCCGTAATCCGGTGAATGTCCTTCGCCTCTCTGTACGCCGCGATCAGCTTTTCATCGCCCGACATCGCGGCCAGAACGCGCAGCTCGATCTGGGAGTAGTCAGCATCGATGTACACATTCCCCTCTTCCGGCACGAAGACCCTGCGGATCTGCCGTCCGAGTTCCATGCGGACCGGAATGTTCTGCAAGTTCGGCTCGTTACTGCTGATCCGTCCGGTCGCTGTGATAGTCTGGTTGAAATTGGAGTGAATTCTCCCGTCTGCCGCAACGTACCCGCCCAGCGCGTCCGCATACGTGGATTTCAGCTTGGTCAGCTGGCGGTATTCCAGAATATCCGCGACCATCGGAACCTCCGGCGCCAGCTTTTCCAGCACATCCGCAGCTGTCGAGTACCCTGTTTTTGTCTTTTTTCCGCCGGGCAGCTGCATTTTTTCAAACAAAATGACGCCCAGCTGCTTCGGTGAATTGATGTTGAACTGCTCGCCCGCCGCCTCATAGATGCGCGCCTCAATCGTCTCGATCTGGCTGCCCAGCACGGCACTCAGCTCCTGCAGCTCCTCCTGGTTGATTTTCATGCCGGCGCGCTCAATATCCGCAAGCGTCCAGACGAGCGGCATCTCGACTGTGCGGAACAATTCGTCCATGCCGGTTTCTTCCAGCCGCTTTTTCAGCGGTTCTGCGGTGAGTGCCGCGGCAAGCGCCCTGTACGCCGTGTACTGCGCCGCCTTCTCCTCCGTCATCTGGCCGGCCGCGGGCAGCTTTCTGCTGCCAAACAGTTCCTCCGCGGCAGGAATTGTCAGGCCGGCGTACTCTGCCGCCAGCTGATCATACGGATAATCGGGACGCAGCGGATCCAGCAGGTATGCCGCGACCGCCACATCCATCACTGCTTCATTTTCCGGCGCATCCGCTGCCTTGAGGATTTCCTTCAGGTCAAACGCCGCCGTGCATCCCCCCGAGGATAACAACTGACGTGTCTCCGCGGCGAGATACATCCCGGAAACAAAACCGTCCAGCGGGATATAATACAATTCTGTCTGATCGCCCGGAAGCGCCAGACCCATTCCCAGAATCCTGTCTGCCGTCTGCAGAAGCGAGAGACCCTTCAGCGGCGCGCGCTCTGCCCTGCGCAGAACCTCGTCGATCCACCCCAGATCTTTCATGATCTGCACTTCCGGAATAACATCCGTCTGCCGGTTTTCTTCATCAAACCGCGTCAGCAGATTCCGGAACTCCAGCTTCCGGAACCAGTCGTAAGCGGCAGGCGTATAAAGCGTTCCGATCTTTGCGCTCTCTTCATCAAACTCAACTGGCGCGTCGAGCCGGATCCTTGCGAGATCCTTTGAGAGAACAGCCAGGTCAAAATGCTCACGGAACGCGTCCTGTGCCTTTTTCGGCTTAATCTCATCCACATGCGCGTACGCGCCGTCTATGGAATGGTACTGGACAATCAGCTTTGTCGCTGTCTTGATGCCGACCCCCGGCAGTCCGGGTATGTTGTCGGAGCTGTCGCCCATCAGCGCCTTAAGATCGATAAATTCCTCCGGCGTCACTTCATACTCTGCCTTGACATCCGCGGCAAAATAATCTGAAACCTCCGTTTTTCCCCTGCTCGTCCGGGGAATCCTGATCTTGATAGAATCTGTCGCGAGCTGCAGCAGGTCACGGTCTCCTGAAAGAATCGTGACAGCCGCCCCGGCCGCCTCTCCCTTGCGGGACAGCGTTCCGAGCAGATCATCTGCCTCATAGCCCGCCAGCGTGACGATCGGAATCTCCATCGCCGCAAGCACCTCACGGATCACGGGTACCTGTTCCCGCAGCTCCTCCGGCATGGACTTCCGCGTGCCCTTGTACGCGTCATACATCTCGTGACGGAACGTCGGCGCGTGCTCGTCAAACGCAACCATCAGAAACTGCGGCTGCTCCTCCTCGAGCACCTTAAACATGATATTCAGAAAACCATACACAGCATTGGTGTGCAGCCCCTCCGCGTTCGTCAGAACCGGAATGCCGTAGAACGCGCGGTTCAGGATGCTGTGGCCGTCGATTAAGAGTAGTTTTTTCTGCATTGTTTTTTCCTGTCTGATGTCTTTTGGGATGTCCTGGGATGTCACAGCCATTCCAGGACATCCAAAAAACTACAGCATACGTGTAATCTGCAATATTCCGAAGAAGTCGAGCAGCATCAGAGCCACTACGACTGCCGCGAGGGTGACGAGAACCAGGAACGCGCGGCGGGTGATTTTCTTTCGGACAAGCTCAGCGCGCTTCTCCCGGATGTCGTTCTGCATCATCTCTGTCAGGTTGTAGGAACCCGGCCCGTCGTCATCCATTTCGTCATCCAGGTAGCGGACGGTCCGGTCTACCATGAACGCTGTCTCCAGCTCCTCGTAGCACAAATGACAGGACTGCACGTGCTCCAGAAACCTCCGCAGCTCTTTTTCCTTTAAATCGTCTTCCAGATAGCGCGGAATCATCTCCGCGGCTTCCTTATGCCCGATCTGCGCTTCTTTCTTCATACAAACATCCCTGCCAGAAAATGTGAAACTTCCATGGTTTTTCCGTATCGCTTCCGCACAGCGCAAAGCTGCAGGAGGTCGCGCGCGCGAGTCATGCCTACATAGAGCATTCTCCGTTCTTCTTCCAGATCCGCATCCAGCAGAGCCTTGTGCCACGGAATGATTCCTTCATTTACATCCGCGATAAACACCGACTGAAATTCCCTGCCTTTGGCGGCGTGGAGCGTCGCGATCGCGACGCCGCTGCCGGTTTGTTCTCTGCGGAGACGCTCGCGCATCTGCTCCATCTGGAGCTTCCAGGCGGAAAGATCACGGGCTCTTCTGGCACTTTCCTTCAGCTCTTCCAGAACGTCCAGCAGCTCCTGCGGCTGCAGGCCGCGCTCTTCTGCGTGTGCTTTGAGCCATTCCCCGTAGCCGACTGCCGTCTGGATGTACTGAACGGCTCCGTAGGGCGGGAGTGCGGCGATTGCGCGCAGATCCTGCTCCAGGCGGAATATCCGGTCTCCCATCCAGTCCTTGTCCTCGTAATAGTCATACAGCACTTCAAACGGAACCACTGCGTCCTGAAACGCGCGTCTGGACAGATAGCGGTTCGGCCGGTTACAGACCTGCAGAAAATCGCTCCGCCTTCTGCTTCCTGCCGCCAGCTCCATATACGCCAGCAGATCCTTCGCGATCCAGTGGTCAAAGATGCACGGGATCTGGTCGACCGCGTAAAACGGCACCTGTTCCGTGATCAGCTGCTCGATCACAGGGCGGCACCCCGCGTTTGTCCGGAACAAAACAGCGGTCTCCTCAGGCGGAATACCCTCTTTCACCAGCTGACGGATCTCACGGACAATCCACGCAGCCTCCTCTGCAGGAGACTGGAACACCCGGAATCCCACCGGCTTTACCGGCCCTCTGGCAGACCGAAGCTGCTTCGCGAACCGATGCCTGTTCGCGCTGATCAGCTGTCCGGATTTCTCCAGTATTTCGCTGCTGCAGCGGTAATTGATCTTCAGCGCCACCTGTTCAGAACCGGGATACTGCTTTCTGAATCCCAGCATCATTTCCGGATTCGCTCCGCGAAATCGGTAGATGGACTGGTCATCGTCTCCGACAATGAACAGATTGTTCTCAGGAAGCGCCAGCATCCGGACTATTTCATACTGCATCGGAGAGATGTCCTGGAATTCATCGACGAGAATATACCGGAACTTCTCCTGCCAGCGGCGCAGTACATCCGGGCGCCGCAGAAACAGCGCGCGGCAGTTCCGGATAATGTCATCAAAATCCATGCGGCCGTTTTCGGCGAGATACGACTCATACTGCTCCCAGACCGCGCGGAACACCTCCTCCGGCATTGCCGGCGAGTAATAGTGCCGCGGCGTAATGCCGCTGCCCTTCAGAAAGCTGATCTCTCTGCCCACCTGCTCCGGCAGCTCTGCCTCTGTCACCGCGCCCTTCCACGCGTGCGTGACCAGCTCCGCAAGGAGCGCGTGACGCTCCCTTCCGCTCAGAATATTATTCGCGGGCAGATTGCACTCTGCCCGCAGAATTCCATAAAAGACACCGTGAAACGTTCCGACTGTGATGCCTGCGGCCTGCGGCCCCAGACCCTGACGGATCCTGCCCCGCATCTCGGCTGCGGCGGCACGCGTAAAAGTCACGACCAGAACAGACCCCGGCGATGTGCCGCTCTTTACCAGCCGGCAGGTCCGCGCCGTGATGACAGCCGTTTTGCCTGTGCCCGGCCCTGCCAGCACCTGCATCGGGCCGTCCTGATGCGCGACTGCCTTTTCCTGCGCCTCGTTATACTGCATGCAGACGCCCGATTCCGTCTCTGATTCTGCGGAGGGACTCTTCCTTTCCGAGCACCTCCATAATGCCGGTCGCGCCGGCGGGCGTCGCAGCTTTTCCGGAGACAGCCGTGCGCAGCGGCCACATGACGGTATTGACCTTCAGTTCCCGTTCGTCTGCGTAAGCCTTCAGCAGCGCAAACAGCGTATCATTGTCAAAGGATTCCGCCGCCTCCAGCAGCGGCAGCGTCTCCGTCAGAACCTGCAGAGCGCGCTCCGGCGTGCTTTTTGACTTCTTGTGCGTATACATTGCCGGGTCGTAATCCGGAAGCTCCGCAAAGAAATCTATCTGCTCTGCAATGTCCGGGAACGTCTGAATCCTGCTCTTGACCATCTCCGCGACCTTCCGGCGGTCACACTGCGGAGGCAGCGCGGCGTCCAGATACGGAAGCGCGGCCTCGTAGAACGCCTCGTCATCCATCGCTTTGATATATTCTCCGTTCATCCAACGGAGCTTTGTCATATCGAACACAGCCGGCGACTTATTGATCCTGTGATAGTCAAACGCCTCGATCAGCTCCGGCATGGAAAACAGCTCCTGCTCCCCGGCCGGGCTCCAGCCCAGAAGGGCGACGTAGTTAACAACTGCCTCCGTCAGGAAGCCCTGCTCGATCAGATCCTCAAACGAGGCGTGGCCCGACCGCTTGGACAGCTTCGCGCCGTCCTCATTCGTGATCAGGGGACAGTGAATGTACGTTGGAATCTCCCAGCCGAACGCCTCGTACAGGCGGTTGTACTTGGGTGTGGAGGAGAGATACTCATTTCCCCGTACGACATGCGTGACACCCATCAGATGATCATCCACGACATTCGCAAAATTGTAGGTCGGATATCCGTCTGACTTGAGCAGGATCAGATCATCCAGCTCCTCGTTCGGCGCCGTGATCTCCCCGTAAATCTCATCCTGGAAAGAAGTGGTTCCCTCCAGGGGCATGTTGAACCGGATGACATACGGCCTGCCCTCCGCCAGATTTGCCTCAATCTCCGCCTTCGAGAGATGCAGACAGTGCTTGTCGTACGCCGAAATCTCCTTGCCCGCCACGATCCGCTTCAGCGAAGCAAGGCGTTCCTTTGTGCAGAAACAATAGTACGCGTCGCCCTGCTCCACAAGCTGCTCCGCGTACTTCCGGTAAATTCCCTGGCGGTACCGCTCACTCTGCACGTACGGGCCGACGCCGCCGTCCTTGTCAGGACCCTCGTCCGCGGTCAGGCCGGTCTTTTCCAGTGTCCGGTTGATGATCCCAAGCGCCTCCGGAACAAACCGCTCCTGGTCTGTGTCCTCGATGCGCAGCATGAAGGTTCCGCCGTCGTGCCTGGCAATCAGATAGGAATAAAGCGCCGTCCGCAGGTTGCCGACATGCATGCGGCCGGTCGGGCTCGGCGCAAAACGTGTTTTGATGGTCATATATTCTGTCACTCCTTTACGTTGTTAATTTTTGCTTCAGTGTGCTTCCCCTTCCGGGTATGCCTCCTGCAGGATCTCCTCGATCGAATCACCTATGCAGACACAGTCCGCCTTGCGGTCCGTATAATGCGGCTCCGTGTTGACCAGCGCGATTTTTTCTCCGTTGAAATAGCGCGCCATGGAGCCGAGTCTGGAACTCAGGTTGCAGCCGATCACCAGCAGGACGTCCGCGCAGGAAATCACCTCTGCCGCGCGGGTCATCACCGCGGAATCCAGCATCTCTCCGGCCAGAACGACGCCCGGGTGAATCAGCGCGCCGCAGTCCTCGCATTTTGGGAGCGGCGTGTGCTCCAGAATGTATTCTGCCGAATAAATTCTCCCGCAGCGCGGACATTTATTCTGGTCAATCTCTCCGTACAGATGAATCACATTTTTGCAGCCCGCGCGCTTCGAGGCGTTAAAAAAGCCCCGCGTGACGATCGCCGTCAGCCTGCCGTCATCCTCCATTCTCTTGAGAAGGTAGTTGACCGGCCCGGGTTCTCCGCGCTTTTTCAATACTTCTTCCCGGTAAAACTCAAAAAATCTTGCCGGGCGGTTGTGATAGAAGGTCGTCGAAAAGATTTCATCCGGGGAAAGCCCGTACTTCTGCTCAATATCGTAGATGAAGTCCTTCTGATAGAATTCGCTGCCCTTTTTTGCCCAGGAAGCGCGTCCCTGCAGGCATACGACATTATGGCTGTTTTCCAGTATTTCCTTCAAGTATCGGATACTCATCGCTCTCTCCTTCCTCTGAAATTTCTATCTGCCGCGCGACGCTGAGCGCGACGCCGATCTCAAGCATCAAAAAGATTACCGATGTTCCGCCGTAGCTGACAAACGGCAGCGTGACGCCAGTTGTCGGAATGATATTCAGGACGACACAGATATTCAGAATTACCTGCAGTGAAATATGCGCGAAAATACCGCTCACCGCAAGGGTTCCGAACAGATCCGGCGCGTTCTGCGCGATCACAAAAAGCCGGTACAGCAGATAGCCGAAAAGTATCAGCAGTAGAATCGCGCCAAACAGCCCAAGCTCCTCACAGATAATCGAGAAAATCATATCATTCTGGGCTTCCGGGATTGTAGACAGCTTCTGCGTGCTGTTTCCGAGGCCTTTTCCAAAAAAGCCGCCGGAACCAATCGCGTACAGGCCCTGCATCACCTGATACCCTCCGGTTGACAGATGTCCTTCCGGGTCGCGCCAGACCAGGATACGCTGCAGGCGGAACCGTCCACTCGTCTGATACCGCGTCACCAGCACATGTACGAGGTATGCCACGCCGCCCGCGCCAGCACCCGCGACGAGGACAAACGGCGCGGTCTTCGGGTGCGCGAGAAAAATAACCAGCACGGAAATGCCGAAGATAATCAGGCCTGTGCTCAGGTTATCCGTCAGGTAGTACGCGCCGAATGCCTGCAGACCGCCGAACAGCATCAGCACGATGACTGCGCGGAACGAGCGCATCTGCCGCCCCATTTTTATGATCACATACGGCAGAAACAGGCAGACCGCTATCTTGGCCAGCTCAGAGGGCTGGAACTGAATCCCGCCGAGATTCAGCCAGCGGCGCGCGCCATTTACCGTGACGCCAAACGGGGTGTACCGTACCATCGCCATCAGCACGAGCGCCAGCAGGAAGAAATATGGAGAAAGAACCATGTAGACATGATAATTGATCCGCGCGGCGATCAGTGTAAAAATAATCGCGATCGCCGAGAAGATTGCCTGGCGGCGGAAATAATACATGTCATCCCCGAGTCCTGTCACACTGCCGGCTTCATAAGAACTGGCGCTGTACAGCATGACCAGCCCGAAACAAATCAGAATGATCACGACTGCAAGCAAATTATAATCATAATAACCAGAGCGCCTCTGCCTGCTGCGCTGACGCGTCTGCTTCCCCTTTGCCATGAAGTTCTCCCCTTGAATAATGATCCCATTCATCCAATTGTTATTCTAGCACAGACAGGTTTCCTTTTCAATGATGTTGCCGGTGGGTTTTGCATTCGCCTGCCGCACAAAGCAATCAAGCGCAAAAAAACCGCCACACCATTCTGGTGTGACGGTCGTTCTTTACGCAATTTGCGCCCGGTCGGCGCTGGTGATCAATCCTCTTCGTACGGCAGAATCGCCATGTGGCGGGCACGCTTAACCGCAACTGTAATCGCGCGCTGATGCTTTGCGCAGTTGCCTGTCACGCGGCGCGGAAGGATTTTGCCGCGCTCAGAGATGTATCTCCGGAGCTTTGCGGCGTCCTTGTAGCTGATGCAGTTATCTTTTCCGCAGAATACGCAGACTTTTCTTCTTCTTCTCGGTGCTCTTCTTCTGGAGCGGAACTCCTCACGATCATTGTTGTAAGCCATTTATGCTTCCTCCTTTTCTGTTTCTTCTGCCGGTGCTTCTTCAGCATCTGCTTCCTGCTCTGCAGCAGCCGCTGCCTCTTCGTCCTGGCGGACGATCAGGAAACGCAGCACATAATCCATGATACGGACATGACTCTCAATCTCTGCCGGTGCAGTCGGCTCAGCGTCAAACTGGATGAAGTAATAATAGCCATCACGCTCATGCTGGATCTCGTAGGCCAGTCTCTTTCTGCCCCACTCTTCCACGTTTGTGATCACGCCTTCGTAGCGGGTCACAAACCCTTTTGCCTTCTCGACGACTTCGTTTCTTGCCGCGTCCTCGAGCTTTGCACTCACAACGAGTGCCAGTGCATACTTGTTCATCTTTCTTCCTCCTTTTGGACTGTTGGCCTCCCGACGCAGCGGGAAGCAAGGCTGTGATTTCTCACGAGCACTTAGTTTATCATAAAACGCTGTTACTTTCAATGGGTTTTTTAATTTCCTGAATATTCTTAATTACTTGCGATTCAGTTTTGAAACATGTTTAATTGTTCAGAAAATTAGTCGTTAATAACTATTTTTTTTGAAAATAATACTTGCTATTAATACACCAATCATTTATAATGCAGATAACGCAATAAGTGTATTATCTTACCAGATTTTTAAAGGAGGACTTATCAATGGCAAGAATGATTACAGATGCATGTGTATCCTGCGGAACATGTGAAGGCGAGTGCCCGGTAGGCGCTATCTCCAGTGGAGATACACAGTATGTCATCGACGCTGATGCCTGCATCGATTGCGGTGCTTGCGAAGGCGCATGCCCGACTGGCGCGATCGTTTCTGAATAATAAAAAATAATTTTGCGAAAAAAACTGCCGCGCACACGCGCGGCAGTTTTTTTATATGATAGGAGAGTACTCTGTTTCAGGGTTTTTCCTGTTATATAAAAGGCTGCGGGATGACAGGGGCAGCGGCGGCGCATGACGTCCAGTGGACGTCTGGTTCTGCGCCGACCGAAGCGAAGCGTAGACATGCGCACGCTGCTGCAAGGAAGATGTCACCTGTCGGTGACCAGCAGCGGCGCGCTTTCGCGCGCAGCGGCACTGTGATTCGCCTGCAGTCACTTGTGGAACAGCTTCTTGTTTTGATACCGGGGCTCACACGTCAGGTTGACCCCGAGCGTCTTAAACGTATTTTCGTCCACCGAAGACAAAATGACAGAGGAATGAGCCTCGCAGCCGTTCAGCTTTTCCAGCTGCTCCATCGCGCGCTCAGCGGCCGGATTGGTCTCCGCGGAAATCGTCAGCGCAATCAGAATCTCATTGATATGAAGATGCGGGTTGCTGTTGCCGAAATGCTCGACCTTCAGGTGCTGGATCGGCCGGATGACATTCGGCGAGATCAGGTCGATCTTGTCATCGACGCCGCCAAGTACCTTCAGCGCGTTCAGCAGCATCGCGGAAGACGCGCCAAGCAGCGGTGACGTGCGGCCTGTGACGATCTGTCCGTCCGGAAGCTCGATCGCCGCCGCGGGCTGGTCTGTGATTTCTGCCTTCTGATTCGCCGCAGCGATTACCGGACGGTTATCAATGGAAAGTCCTGCCTTATTCATCAGGAGCTCCAGCTTTGCCTCTGCTTCCTGATTGCCGCTTCCCTTCCGGATCTGGCACATCTCGTTGTAATACCGGCGGATAATCTCCTGCAGCGCCGCGTGCCGGACGGCTTCGTCGTCAAAAATGCAGTTCCCGGCCATGTTGACGCCCATATCTGTAGGCGATTTGTATGGAGACTCCCCGTAGATTTTCTGGAACATGGCGTTGAGAACCGGGAACACCTCGACGTCGCGGTTGTAATTAACCGTCGTCTCTCCGTATGCCTCCAGATGGTACGGATCGATCATATTGACATCCTTGAGATCCGCTGTCGCCGCCTCGTACGCCAGGTTCACCGGGTGCTGCAGCGGGATATTCCATATCGGGAAGGTCTCAAATTTCGCGTATCCTGCCTTCACATTATGTACATTCTCGTGATAAAGCTGCGAGAGGCACACCGCCATCTTGCCGCTTCCAGGTCCCGGTGCCGTGACGACGACCAGAGATTTCGTCGTCTCGATGTACTCATTTTTTCCGAATCCATCCTCACTGATAATGGTCTGGACATTGTTCGGATATCCGTCGATCACATAGTGGCGGTACACACTGACGCCAAGCGTCTCCAGCTTCTTCTGGAAAGCGACCGCGCTCTCCTGCCCCCTGAACTGCGTGAGCACAACACTGCCGACATACAGCCCGTAGCCGCGAAATGCGTCGATCAGGCGCAGGACGTCCAGCGCGTATGTGATACCCAGGTCTCCGCGGATTTTATTCTTCTCAATATCGCCGGCATTGATTACGACAACAATCTCGACATCCTCCCTGATCTGCGAGAGCATGCGGATCTTACTGTCCGGCTCAAAGCCCGGCAGCACGCGTGACGCGTGGTAGTCATCAAACAGCTTGCCGCCGAAGTTCGCGATGCGCTCCTTAATCCGCTCGGACTGCATTTTCAGGTATTTCTCATTATCGAATCCTTTTTTCATGC
>JAFVEX010000095.1 GCA_017475785.1 Eubacterium sp.
AGTGAACCTCACACGACTTAAGTCGCGTGCTTCCTGATGCGGCTTACGCCGCAGGCTGCTTTAGACAGCCGGACCTGGTTCCCCGGCGGTTCGCCTCACTGCTTAGCTTTGCTTCTTCTGATCTTGAAGCATCACCACACAAAAGGTATCCTCCGGAAGAACTGCCTGTGTCCGTACCTTCTCTCATGACCCGGTTAAGTTTTACCAGATCGGCCCAGACACTGGAGGTTCTGCGCTGTACTCCCGGAACTTCTGCCGCAAGCACAGACCACTCCGTCTCCGGAATGGATTTTTGTAATTCTCTGATATAGTATCTTGCCCCGATGTTATATGACGCCGAGAGATCACAGTTATAATGCCTCCCATTCTGAAATACTGCCAGGCTGTGATTTCCCTTATCACGCTCCAGTCTGCCGCTTCCGTCATAAGCCAGTGCGCTGGTTTCCCATGGACAAATCCTCGAAATACGGATCCCTGACCGGTGCGCCTGATGCTCTGCCACAGCCTGTACCCTTCTCTTTTTCCACATGTGCAGCTTCTGTTTGTTCTTCCCGGACCGCTTCCCCTTCATCTCCAGGTATTCGAAGACGATCACATCCGCGTCATGCGCTCTTGCAAATGCAACGATGGCGGATGCTGTCCTGACTGCGATCTGGTCATTCAGCCTCTTTGCGTACGCCCAGAAGCCTGTTACGCTCTTAGAACCGTGTTCTCTCTGTTTCTTCCGCACACGGTTCAGCACATGGTACAAACGGTCTTTTTCAGCCGGGAAGCTGATGAACTTCCTCGCGGCGACAGTTCCGTCTGCTGTCATGATGCTGCAGACCGCATCCGTATTGATCCCCAGATCAACAGCACAGATCCTGCTCTGTTCCACAGAGGTGCTGCTGAGCCTTACATTCTCCTCAAACGCAAACTGCAGGTAGTACTTCTTATACCGCTTTACCAGTACAGGGGATTTTTCCTTCACGCCTGTCCAGTGCCTGCGGATATAGTCCAGATCTGTTTTCCTCAGGAGCACTTTCTGCCAGATCCAGTCTTTCCCGGTATACAGCTTCAGGTATACGCCATCCTCTTTTTTCCGGTACATGTTGTCCCGGTAGAAAACCGGCATATAGTGGCCGGTATCGCGTTGCGAAATTCTTTCCGGGCATTTTCCGGATATCTGCAGCTTCCGCTTCTGTGTATGCGAGGACGAAACCAACCCCATCACATGCTGCAGGACGGCGCGTCTCAGGTAGGACGGCATCTTCGGAAATGCAGCGTCAAAAGCATATTTTGCCAGATTTTTCTTTGTTCCGTGGATCAGTTTCTCCGCAGCATTGAAGCGGAGTTTCTCCTGCCCGATCATAGAAAGACTGCTCCACTCCTCATCGATCACGGGCAGAAGCAAGGAAACGGCAGACCGGCAGATCTCCATTGTCTGCTTCAGCGGCTTATGAGGTTTCAGGATCTCCACTTTGTATGAAGATATCACTTTCACTTAAGCACCTCCCTGTGATACGCCTGCAGGCGTTCCAGATCCTTCGGCGGACGCCCTCTGCCTCCCCATGCTTTCTCCTTCTGACTCTCGATATACTGCTCGACCTGCTCCCTGCTTCTGTCACTTACGGTGACCGCACAGTAAGACGGGTTCCACAGATGGCCGCCCCACAGTTTCTGCTTCATCTCCGGATGCAGCAGAAACAGCTTCCGTGCCAGCCCTCCCTTCATGATCTTGATCATATCCGGAATGAAGAAATGTGGCTTCGCATCTATGAGAAGATGTACATGATCCGGCATCACCTCCATGGCAGGGATTTGAAATCCGTATTCCTCCGCCAGTTCATAGAGAAGCCGCTTGCAGTCCACATCCACTCCGTCTGTGAGGACATTTCTCCTGTACTTTGTGCACCAGACGATATGATACTGAAGGGAATATACGTAACCACGACCATAGGATAAATTATTATTATCTATAAAATAAATCTCTTTTTCCATATGAATATTGTACCATACGAAAAAAGAGATCACAAGAAAAAGCAGAACATTTGTTCTTTTTGTTTCGATTTCCGGCTAACTCACGACTGAAGTCACGAGAATGCGCCGGTTATTTTTCAAATTGATAATAATCCATTCTTTTTCCCGTAATCTGTCTGCGATTTGCGTAACAAACACGGTTTTCCCGCAGCCCCGCACACCGGTTATCAAATTGATTGAATTAACAGGCCTTTCCTGTGAAAACTCGCTGATAATACGTTCTGCCTGCGCGGTTCGCTCAATCATTTCCAGCGGCGGCTGTCCGAACACCAACGTATACGGATTTTGCATTTTGGACCTCCTGTTTTACTGTATTTTTACTGTTCTATATTTTTTACTGTCTTATATATTTTGCTGCGTTTTTACTGTCGCTTCAATTAAAGTATCCTGTTATAATGAATTTAAATAACGTACTTGCTTAAGAGACAGTTTCCATTCCGGCATCTCAACAGGAGGTTATATGTTATGAAGGATACAAAACCCGCACCGGGATATGATTCCGAATTAACGCGCGACGACCCGGAAGCGCGCTATATGAAAGAAATCCATGAAATGGCCGTCTCCGGTGAATCCATCCACGCGGCGATGGGCACGCAGCTTCCGCTGCCGAAGTGGGAAGACATTCTGCTTCTTGGCGCGCAGCTCGATCCCGCCCCCCTGAATGACGGCGACCCGGTCAGCACACAGACGATTATCGGGAAGCATGCAAAGAAACCGATGGTCCTCGAGAGTCCGGTCTATATCTCCCACATGTCCTTTGGCGCGCTGTCAAAAGAGATCAAAATCGCGCTGGCAAAAGGTTCCGCAATGGCAGAGACAGCCATGTGCAGCGGCGAGGGAGGCATTCTTCCGGAGGAGAAAGCTGCTGCCTATAAATATATTTTCGAATATATTCCAAACAGATACAGTGTCACGGATGAAAATCTGCGCACATCCGACGCGATTGAGATCAAAATCGGCCAGGGCACAAAACCCGGAATGGGCGGACATCTGCCCGGCAGCAAAGTGACGCCGGAAATTGCAGCTGTCAGGGAAAAGCCCGTGGGGGAAGACGTACAGAGCCCCAGCAAGTTTCCGGAGATCAATACGAAAGAAGATCTGAAAGAAATGGTCGATATGCTGCGGGATCGCTCGGACGGACGCCCGGTCGGCATCAAAATTGCGGCGGGCAACATCGAGCAGGATCTGGCGTGGTGCGTATTCGCTGAGCCGGACTTTATCACGATCGACGGACGCGGCGGCGCAACCGGTTCCAGCCCGTATTTCCTGCGGGAGGCAACTTCGGTTCCGACCATTTACGCGCTGTCCCGCGCGCGCAAATATCTGGATTCCGTTCATTCTGATATTGCGCTGGTCATCACCGGAGGCTTGCGGATATCCGCGGACTTCGCGAAAGCACTGGCTATGGGAGCTGATGCAGTCGCGGTTGCGAGCGGCGCGCTGATCGCCGCTGCCTGCCAGCAGTACCGGATCTGCGGAACCGGCTACTGTCCGGTCGGCATTGCCACACAGAATCCCATGCTCCGCAAGCGTCTGAAAATTGATGAGACAGCACAGCGGGTTGCCAACTACCTGATTGTTTCGACGGAAGAACTGAAAATGTTCGCCCGGATCTCAGGCGTTGCGGATGTGCATCAGCTGACATACGGGAATCTGATCACAACAGATGAAGCGATTGCAAAGTATACCGGTATCGTACACGCCGGTGCCTCAAAACTATAATTATTTCCATGATGGACAAAAGTGGCAGTTTTGCATAATGCAGAACTGCCGCTTTTCCTATTTAGTATCTGCTCAACAACACACCAGCCGTCGTAATTATTTTCCTCGAGTGCCTTGTAAAGCGCCGCAAAGTCGATCGTACCCTTCCCCGGCTCCACCATGATATTTTCTGTCACTGCTTTTGCAAAGGACCATCCGTTCTTGTCCATCTCGGCCTTAACGCCAAGATCGCAGTCTTTCAGATGGATGTACGGAATGCGGTCCGCATGCTTTTTGTAGAAGCTGATCGGCTCTCCGCCGCCGTATACATGATGGCCTGTGTCAAAGCAGAGATCAACGGTTGTATCCGCAAGAAAACGTTCAATTTCTTCTTCTGTCTCTACATGACAATCGACATGCGGGTGGAATACTCCCCACAGGCCATACGATGCGACATGATCTGCGCAGCGCTGAACATTTTTGCAGTAGGTGTTCCATTCCTCATCAGAGAGCTGACGTGGCATGACATCAACGCCGGTTTCCAGATCAGTATACATCGGAGGAAGGAGTACGATATATTTTGTCTCCGAAAACTGCCCGAGAAGCGCTGCAATATCATCAATTGTTGCAAAAACATTTTTAACTGACTCCTCATCGAGGAAATTTCCGCCCACTGTTCCCCCGACCAACGCCAGACCGCGTGCCTCCAGAGCATTTTTCAGGATACCCGCATCTGTCGGAAAATATCCCCACGGACCGAGTTCAACTCCGTCATACCCTGCCACCTTCATCTCATCCATACACCGATACCACAGCGTCTGTTTTTCATGATTCGGGAACCATACCCCCCCATGAATCCGGCGCAATACCCGTTCTGATAGCCATATCTTTCCCCTTTCTCAATCATAAAATGCCGGCTTTTCCTCTGTCTCAATAGACTCTATTGCACCTGTTTCCTGTGCTTTAACCAATGCATCTGCCGTAACTGCCGCAAGATATCCGTCCCATGCGTTCGGTCCGGTTACAATACCTTCTTTTGCACAGTTTACCCACTCTTGCAGTTCCGCATCGTATCCATTGTGACTTCCTTTTTATAATTGATCATGCTCTTTCCCTCTCATTTTACATGCAGCCGGTTCCAGATCCGGTTGTAAAGTTTAATGATATTCCCGATCAGCACAGCCGCGATGATACTGCCTTCTCGCACGCCCTTCAGTCCGCCCAGGAACAGCAGGCCAAGCACAGCAGAAATCACGATGTACAGCACATCAAAAAATATTTTGATATTCTCATACCGCAGTCCCGTCACCGTACTGATCGCGCGGTTCATAGCCTCTCCTGGCAGCATTGCCACATTTCCCTTAAACTGGATCCAGAGGCCCAGCCCAAGAATAAAGCAGCTGATAATCATACACAGAAACTGCATCGGATATGTGTCTACAACAAGGCCGTCAATCAGCCTGCAGGAAAAGTTCGTCATGTACCCGTAGGCAAATGCAAGAACCGTCTGAATTACAATTTCAACTGGATTACATTTTTTACGCAGCAGCGCGATCTGAACGCCGATCTGGATGACGCTCCAGAGATTCAGCCAGCCGCCGAATGTCAGGAGGCTGCTGATCAGTGAAACGGAGTACGGAACAGACGCCACCGGCGACGTCCCCAGCCCGGCTTTTGTCGAGAATGCCACGCCCATCGCAGCGATAAACAGACCAATGATAAATAGCATATATCGCTGAATAAGGGAATTCCTTTTCGCTTCTGATTGTAGTGATTGTAGTTTCTTTTCTTCTTCCAATTCTTTATCCTCTCTGCCGGAACAGTCTTGCCGCGGCCGTCACGACCCCGTATGCCACGCCGGCCACCGGCCATACGATCCAGGACCGTCCCCATTCACCCGTCACAAAACTGTATCCGAGATAAATTGCCGTCACGGAGCACCAGTAAATCGCAGCCAGCAGCTCGTTTTTCTTCTCTTCCGACTTTCTTTCCTTCGTATAGTCGCCTTCCTCCAGGAGCACGTTAAAGCTTCCCCAGATGATGCATACACTCACGATCAGGAAAACGCCGACCGCTACCAGGATCAGCAGACAGGAGTTCCCGATTCCGCTTTCTGCTTCTTTGTCAAAAAAGATCATCTCCGCAAAAACAGGGAGTACGAAAACGACACAGAGCACAATTCCCGTTACCAGCCGGGCGGTATACGTGGGGCGGTATTTTTCTCTGCGGTCACGTACCATGCCGTCCACGCCGTACGCCGTGTCCAGCAGCTCCTTTTCCAGATATTCATACCTGCTTCCGGTAAGGCCCGCCAGAACAAACAGTGCGACCGCGGTGCCGATCATCAGAAACATAATCGTCAGTCCGATTCCGGCCACGGTATTTTCTGCGATCACGATCCGGCCCGACTCCTGCATGGAACCCAGCAGAAGCATCACGACCGGCGACAGGATGCAAAGCATCACGCCAAACGCAATTCTGCCCGAAATCTTCTGCTTAAATTCCAGATAGCCGGACGCTTCTTCCATAGAAACAAACTTCAGATCCGTTTCCGGCACCGTCTCTGTGACCGTCTCCGGACCCGTCAGGTCCAGCTCATCCTTTAATAAAACATCCGTACTGACACCGAACACTTCCGACATCTTCAGAATCCGGTTCATATCCGGGACAGATTGGGCGCCCTCCCACTTCGAAACCGACTGACGGCTGACACCCAGCCGCTCCGCCAGATCCTCCTGCGACCATCCGTTCTGCTTTCTCAATTCAATAATCTTATCTGCCAAAATCATCATATACTCCTTTCCCTATGTCCGCCGGACTTCTGTATCAATCCATTGTAAATCGCGATCTCCGATCGCGCGCGAGCTGCGCAACGCACGAAGTGCGTCTTCCTTTGCGCAGCTCTGCGATCCGCCGGAGGCTCAATCTTCAACACGGGCTTTTGACCCATGTTGAAGACGAGTTTGATTTTGCACATTCCTCTCATGACTGTTATGAAGTGACCTTTGTCAAGACGTAAATTTTGTGCTCAACAAGCTTTTTTCAAGACCGTCACATTTGTTTGTTCTGTCAGCATTTGAAAGGTGCTCTGATTTAACAGTTCCCGGCATGTGGCCACTCTGTTATTCGTGGATTGGTTACCGACAGGCTAATGGTGCCGCCGAGAG
>JAFVEX010000096.1 GCA_017475785.1 Eubacterium sp.
AAATGATCGGCGGCCCTACAGACCGCCGCAGTCGGGATCGTGGTATATGAGTGTTGCGCATTATGTAAGCACGACGCAATGCATATTCTCTGAACACGACTTACGAGGAAATGTTCGGAGAAATTCACACTATAGATGATGTTGGTGCGCGGGCTAAGAGTCTCGCTCTTTGACGAATAGGCCGCACACCTACATCATCTTAGTGCGAAGTTCGATGGCATTTCCCGTGGAGTGTACAGAGAATATCATTGTCGGAGTGCGAAAATAAAAAACACACGATCCCGACAAACATTAATTTCACTCGGAAAACAGCATCTCACTGTAAACCGGGAACGGCCAGTACTTCTCGTCTGTAATGCTTTCCAGCTGGTCCGCCGCGTCCCGCGCGGACGCCATGTCGGCGAGAATCACGTCATGATAAAAATGCATCGCATCCGCCTCCGATTTGGGTACCCTGGCCAGGTGTTCTTCCAGTTTTTCGGTCGAGTCCAGGAGCGCATCTGTCAGAACTGCTAGCCTCTCGCAGGTCTTCGCCTCATAGACAACCGGAACGCCCGCCGCCTTCAGGTCGCCGCTTCTCCTGCAGAGCTCTGCCGCGTAAGCTGACACAGCAGGCAGAATCAGTCTGCGGATCATGTCATCCATCGTGTGCGCCTCAATCGCGATCTGCGCGCAGTAAGTCTCAACGTAAATATTAAACCGGGCCTGCAGCTCCTCTTCTGTGTAGACATTGTTCTCCTCATAGAGAGCTATGTTTTTCTCAGAAAGATAGGCTTCCAGCGCGTCTGCAGTAGAGACAAGATTTGACAGTCCGCGGCGCTCCGCCTCCTGTACCCAGGCCTGATCGTAGCCGTTTCCGTTGAAAATGATCCGCTGATGCTCTGTCAGGCTCTTTCTGATCAGCTCATGCAGGTCTTTCTGGAAGTTCTGGCTGCTCTCCAGCTCATCCGCGAACTGGCGCAGTTCCTCTGCCATAATGGTGTTCAGCGCGATATTCGGGTCTGACACCGACTGCGAGGAGCCGAGCATTCTGAACTCGAACTTATTGCCGGTAAACGCCATCGGTGAAGTACGGTTTCTGTCTGTGTTGTCGAGAGGGATCGGCGGCATTACGTCGATGCCGATTTCCAGCTCGCGCTTTCCGGTCTCGTGGAACGATTTTCCTTCGATAATCGACTGCACTACTCCGTCCAGCTCGTCGCCCAGGAAAATGGACAAAATTGCCGGCGGAGCCTCCTGTGCCCCGAGTCTGTGATCATTTCCCGCGCTGGCCACTGTGCAGCGCAGCGCCTCCTGATACTCATCGACTCCCTTGATAAATGCCGCCAGAAACAGGAGAAACTGCGCATTCTGGCTCGGGGTTGATCCGGGGCTCAGCAGATTCTTTCCGGTATCCGTCCCAAGTGACCAGTTATCATGCTTGCCGGAGCCGTTGACGCCCGCAAATGGTTTCTCATGCAGCAGGCAGACAAATCCATGCCGGTCCGCGACCTTCTTCATCAGCTCCATTGTCAGCTGGTTCTGATCCGACGCCTGGTTTGCGTTCGAATAAACAGGCGCCATTTCATGCTGCGACGGCGCAACTTCATTATGTTTTGTCTTCGAGAGCACGCCGACGCGCCACAATTCATTGTCCAGATCCTTCATGTAGGCGGAGACACGCGGCTTCAGCTGACCGAAGTAGTGGTCTTCCAACTCCTGCCCGCGCGGCGGCCTGTTCCCGAATAATGTCCTTCCGGTCAGACGCAGATCCTCCCGCTGCGCGTGCAGCTTCTTGTCAATCAGGAAGTACTCCTGCTCCGGACCGCACTGAGCCATGACACGCTTTGTCTCGGTATCGCCGAACAGCCTCAGAATCCGGACCGCCTGGCGCGACACCTCTTCCATTGATTTCAGAAGCGGCGTTTTCTTGTCCAGCGAATGGCCGGAATAAGAACAAAAAATCGTCGGAATATACAGAGAATCATCCTTCACAAAAGCGAATGATGTGGGATCCCAGGCCGTATATCCCCGCGCCTCAAAGGTCGCGCGCAGGCCTCCGGACGGAAATGAAGAAGCATCCGGCTCGCCCCGGACCAGCTCCTTGCCGGAAAAATCCATCATGATCCTGCCGCCGCCAACCGGATCGATAAAGCTGTCGTGCTTCTCCGCGGTCACGCCTGTCATCGGCTGGAACCAGTGCGTATAGTGGGTCGCGCCCTTTTCGACCGCCCACTGCTTCATGGCCTCCGCAATTCCGTTTGCCGCCGACAGCTCCAGCTGTGTTCCGTCGGTCACGCATTTCTTCCACGCCTTGTAGGTTGTGGCAGAGAGGCGCTCCTTCATTGTCACTTCATCAAATACCATACATCCGAAAATCTCCGGCAGCCGCTTACCTTTTTTACTCATTGCAGTTCTCCTTTCCAAAAAAAGAGGCATTTGGGGCAGATCCCAAACACCTTTGTTTGCTGTTCCATAGAATAATCCATTCGCACGAAAATGTCAATATGTTATACCAAAATTATTGCAATACTTATATGACATACTTCTTTGCATTATTCATATGGCCGTTTTTTCTTTTAGCGGATTGACATCTTCTTTTCCGGATGTATACTGGTTTTTAAAGCAACGGCGCTTGATCCAGTCACTGGATACGGCGCCGCTGCTTTTTTTATGTCAGGAAAGTACTCTGGTTCAGAGGATTTCTCTCAAATGCATATTTCTTCATTTCAATATCATATGGTTCACACACCAAGGATACTGGAATGATTACAGAAAATGATTAAAAAAAATGATTAGAGGAGGAACTCAAATGTGCTCAATTATGGGATATTGCGGAACAGATCTGTCCGAAGAACAATTTCGGGAGGCACTGGCAAAAACTATCTCCCGCGGTCCGGATGACTCCAGAGTCATACAGACAGGAGGCGGCGGATTTCTTGGGTTCAACCGCCTCTCCATCATGGGGCTGACAGCCTCCGGCATGCAGCCGTTCATACGCGGAACCAGCGCAGTCGTCTGTAATGGCGAGCTCTATGGGTTCCGCCCGATCAAAGCGCTTCTGGAAGAAGATGGGTACCGCTTCGAAAGTGACAGCGACTGCGAGATCCTGCTTCCTCTGTACGAGCAGTACGGAACAGATATGTTCCGCCGGCTTGACGCAGAATTTGCGCTTGTTTTATATGACGGAATGCGGAACCGCCTGATCGCGGCGCGCGATCCGATCGGCATCCGGCCGCTTTATTACGGATATACCGACGCGGGATCTGTCGTATTCGCGTCCGAGCCGAAAAACCTGACGGCGGTCTGCGGCAGAATTATGCCGTTTCCTCCAGGACATTATTATGAGGATGGCCGGTTTATCTGTTATCGCGATATGAGTGATGTTTCAGAAAGATATATATGCCCTGCTTCACCCGATGCTGTAAAAGCCGCTTCCGAGGCTGCAGACAAATCGGAAGTTTCAAAAGCGGACCCATATATCCACGCTCCGCTTGACGAAATCACCCGCTCCATTCATGACCGGCTGATAGAAGGTGTCCGCAAGCGCCTCGACGCAGACGCGCCAGTCGGCTATCTGCTCTCGGGCGGTCTGGATTCTTCCCTTGTCTGCGGCATCGCGGCGAAGCTCTCAGACAAGCCGCTCCGGACCTTTGCCATCGGTATGGATAAGGACGCGATCGATCTCAAGTACGCGCGCGAGGTGGCGGATTACATTCACAGCGACCACACCGAAGTCATCATGACAACAGAAGATGTCCTCGCTGCGCTTGAGCCGGTCATCGAGCTGCTGGCCACATATGATATCACAACCATCCGGGCATCGATCGGCATGTATCTTGTCTGCAAATACATCCACGAAAACACCGACATTCGTGTGCTTCTGACCGGTGAGATATCAGATGAATTATTTGGTTACAAATATACGGATTTTGCGCCCGACGCGGACGCGTTTCAGAAGGAAGCCGAAAAGCGGATCAGAGAATTTCACATGTATGACGTTCTCCGGGCGGACCGCTGTATCAGTGTCAACAGTCTGGAAGCCCGCGTGCCGTTCGGTGATCTTGATTTTGTCGACTATGTTATGCGGATTGACCCGGAGCTGAAGCTGAACCGGTACGGGATCGGAAAATATCTGCTGCGCGAGGCATTTGCGGATGATCCGGTCATTCCGGAAAGCATCCGTCTGCGCGAAAAAGCGGCGTTTTCGGATGCCGTCGGCCACTCCATGCGGGATGATCTGCAGGCCTACGCAGAGACCTGCTACAGCGATGAGGCATTCCGCGCCCGGAAAAAACAGTACTATCACGCAGCGCCGTTTACGAAGGAATCGCTTCTGTACCGGGAACTGTTCGAGAAATACTATCCGGGACAGTCTGAGATGGTCGCAGACTTCTGGATGCCGAACAGAGAGTGGGAGGGCTGCGACGTCAATGATCCCTCCGCCCGCGCCCTTTCCAACTACGGCGCGAGCGGAGTCTGAATCACAGCAGGGTCTTAGGAAGCACTGATTAATTCGAGCCGCTCTGATTCAGAGGCGATTTTTACCGTCATAAAGGCGAAATTTCGCAGGAATACTGGAGGTATTTCAAGAAATTTCAACGCGTTTGACGAAAAAATCTCCCTGAAGCTGAGCGGCGATGGATTAAATCAGCGCTTCCCTTACTCTCCTGCTGCCGAATTCTGCGAAAAGCGCTTCAGAAGCCACAGGACGAATACCATCAGGGCCGCGCCGAATATCAGCGAAATGACCGCGTTTCTGCAGAAGCCCGCGACAACGTATGTCAGGCAGGAAATTGCCGCGGCTGTGACCGCGTACGGCAGCTGCGTGCTGACATGGTTGATGTGGTTGCACTGCGCCCCGGCCGACGCCATAATCGTCGTATCTGAAATCGGTGAGCAGTGGTCTCCGCAGACAGCGCCTGCCATGCAGGCAGAAATCGCGATTACCATCATCTCCGGCTGCTTGCTGAAGGCCGCCACGACGATTGGGATCAGAATTCCGAAGGTTCCCCAGGAGGTTCCAGTCGCGAAGGACAGGAAGCAGCCCACGAGGAAGATAATTGCCGGGAGCAGGTTCAGCACAAGGCTGCCGCCGGACTTCGAAGCGTTATCGACAAGCGCCGCAACATAATCGCGGGCGCCTAGGCTCTTGGTCACTCCGTTCAGCGTCCACGCAAGCGTCAGAATCAGCATTGCAGGCACCATGGACTTGAATCCCTCCGGCAGGCATTCCATACATTCCTTGAAATTCAGGACACGGCGGACCATGTAGAGAACGATGGTGATGATCAGGCCAAAGAAGGATCCCAGCACCAGACCGACAGACGCGTCGCTGTCGGCGAATGCCTGGACAAATCCCGTTCCGCTGAAGAATCCGCCAGTATAGATCATGCCGATCACGCAGCAGACGATCAGGGATATGATGGGGATCAGCAAATCGATTACAGTGCCCTTTTTCTTCGCGTCTGCCGCTTCATCCGCGGCGTTCGCGTACGGACGGTCCGGCGTTGTGTAGATATCTCCCTTCAGCGCGTTCTGCTCGTGCAGCGCCATCGGGCCGAAATCGGTTTTCATGACCGTCACCAGAACCATCATCAGAATCGTGAACAGCGCGTAAAAATTGTATGGAATAGCCCGGATAAATACAGAAAATCCGTTCAGTCCCTCGACAGAGCTGGAGACAGCCGCCGCCCAGGACGAAACCGGCGCGATGATGCAGACAGGCGCTGCCGTCGCGTCAATCAGATACGCCAGCTTCGCGCGGGAAACCTGATGCCGGTCCGTCACCGGCCGCATGACGCTTCCGACGGTCAGGCAGTTGAAATAATCGTCAATAAAAATCAGGCAGCCCAGTACGATCGTCGCCAGCTGAGCGCCGACCCTCGTCTTGATCCTGGTGGACGCCCAGCGGCCGAAGGCAGCAGATCCGCCCGCGCGGTTCATCAGCGAAACCATGACGCCGAGAATCACAAGGAAAACAAGGATGCCGACATTGTACGAGTCTGCCAGAGACGCGATAATTCCGTCCTGAAAGACATGCGTGATCGTTCCCTCAAAGCTGAAGCCTGAATAAAAGAGCGAACCAGCCAGAATTCCGATAAACAGGGAACTGTAGACCTCTTTGGTGACAAGTGCCAGTACAATCGCAATCAGCGGCGGTACCAGCGCCCAGAACGTCTGCTGGACGGTATCCGCGTTCGTGTTGACGGCTGCGGCAAACAGCACGACCAGGACAATGATGACTGCGATGATGGTCGATAGATTACTTCTCTTTTTTTGTTCCATAATACCCTCAAATTATTATTGGTTTCTCTTGATTTTTCTTTACTCGGCAAACTTCACGGCAGTGCCGTAGACAAGGATTTCAGCCGCGCCCTGCATGATGGCAGAGGACGAGAACCGGACGTTGATAATTCCGTCAGCGCCGAGTGCCTCGGCCTGTGCAATCATACGCTGCGTCGCGATGCCGCGCGCCTCTGCCAGCATCTCACTGTACGCCTTCAGTTCACCGCCCACTAGCGTCTTAAAACTCGCTGTCAGATCCTTTCCGATGTTTTTCGAGTGAACCGTACTCCCCTGAACAAGCCCGATGGTATACAGTTCCTTCCCGGTGATGTAATCTGTGTTAACGATCAGCATGTTTGTACCTCCTTTTAATCTTTTTCTTCAAACTGCCGCAAGTGCCTGCGCAAGATCCTCAATGATGTCGTCGACGTGCTCAATTCCTACAGAGAGGCGTACAAGATCCGGTGTGACGCCGCCGGCCTCCAGCTCTGCGTCGCTCAGCTGCCTGTGCGTAGAGGAAGCCGGATGCAGCACGCAGGTGTGTGCGTCCGCGACGTGTGTGGCGATCATCGCGATCTTCAGATTCTTCATAAATGCCTCTGCCGCCGCGCGGCCGCCTTCTACGCCAAACGAGATGACGCCGCAGGTTCCGTCCGGCATGTATTTCTGTGCCAGCGGATAGTATTTGTTGTCCGGAAGCCCCGGATAGTTGACCCAGGCGACTTTCTCATGTGCCTGCAGGTACTCCGCTACCTTCTGCGCGTTCTGGCAGTGGCGCTCCATGCGGACGGCCAGGGATTCCAGCCCCAGATTCAGGTAAAACGCGTTCTGCGGAGACTGAATCGCGCCGAGATCGCGCATCAGCTGCGCGGTCGCCTTCGTAATATAGGCGCCTTCCAGGCCAAACTGATCAACATACGTGATTCCATGGTAGGACTCATCCGGCGTCGTCAGACCCGGGAACTTATCCGCGTGCGCGCGCCAGTCGAACTTTCCGGAGTCGACGATGCATCCGCCGACACCTGTGTCGTGTCCGTCCATATACTTGGTCGTGGAGTGCACGACAATATCCGCTCCCCACTCAAACGGCCGGCAGTTAATCGGCGTCGCGAAGGTGTTGTCGATGATGAGCGGCACACCGTGATCATGCGCCGCCTTCGCAAACCGCTCAATATCCAGCACGACGAGCGCCGGATTTGCGATGGTCTCCCCAAACACTGCCTTCGTGTTCGGGCGGAACGCGGCCGCGAGCTCCTCGTCGCTGCATTCCGGATCAATAAAGGTAAAGTCTATCCCCATGCGCTTCATCGTCACGTTAAACAGATTGAATGTGCCGCCGTAGATCGTTGAGGAAGATACGACGTGATCCCCTGCTCCCGCAAGATTGAAGACCGAGAAGAAGCTGGCTGCCTGTCCGGACGCCGTCAGCATGGCGGCAGTTCCGCCCTCCAGCGCCGCGATTTTCGCCGCGACCATGTCATTCGTCGGATTCTGCAGCCTGGTATAAAAATATCCGCTTGCCTCCAGATCAAACAGCTTTCCCATATCTTCACTGGTGTCATACTTGAAAGTCGTACTCTGAATAATCGGGATCATTCTGGACTCGCCGTTCTTCGGTTCATACCCGGCCTGGATGCACTTCGTCTCTCTTCTCATGTCATTTTCCTTTCTCCGGCTGTTCCTGCTTGCCTGTAATGCAGAGATCACATATGATATCCTCCTGACAACCGGCTCTCTTTATCTTACTATAGTTGCCGGTCTGCGTCAAAAAATAATCGCTTTCAGACAATGTTCCGGCGTACCGGTGCGCAGGCCATTTTCATTAATGTTTTGACATGTTCCCATTTATTTGTCTTAAATATGCCATATTCCTCCTACTATTTTGCAATAAATCAGTCATTTTACACTATCAAGATAGTATTTTCAGTTAAATAAAAATATTGTATACTATTCTTAAAATAACCGGGATTCTTCAGTCATCTTTTCTGCAGTCGAAGAGGAGTATTTCTAAATAATGAGGAACGAATACAGCACTATGGTTGAAGCATCTGTCAACCCGGAACTCCGCGAACAGGCGGAAGGAATTCTATTGCAGCTGGGGATGTCCGCGTCCACAGCGATCACCTTATTCTACCGGCAGATCGTTATTCAGAGAGGCCTGCCGTTCGAAATCAAGACATATGCTGCCCGGCCGGCAGCGGATTCTCCGGTCCGCCGCATTTACAGGACGCCGCACGCATACAGGCCCTGAGGCGACTTAACTCCGGAGGCATCACGTCCAGCCGGACAGTCAGATCTGTCTGTTATCTTTTTTCACCACCATCTGACCAGATGACGGAGTTTCCCGGTTATTCATTATTGAGGCTTTTCGGCGGATCTGCCCGGAGTCTGGTCTCTTCCCAGAATGAGCCCATACTGCTGCCCGGCTCTTCTGAGACATCTCTTGAGAGATACTGCGCGAGTCCCGCAGAAGCCGGATCCCAGGCGGATGCCTGCTCCAGACTCTCATACTCTACCTCGGCATACCAGAATTCTGTCGGAAGACCCTCGTCCACGTGGTTGACTTCGAGGCGCAGCCCATCCGGCAGCAGCCATGTTCTCCGGATCTTTCTGATCAGCGGAATACCGATCATCTCCTCGATCTCCTCAAACTGCTCCTTTGTAATACGGATTTCAATCTCCTGCCGGGCAATCGTGCCCTGTGACTTCAGACAGAGAATCCACTCCGTCGGGCCGTCCGTCTTCGCCTCTTCGCGGATTCTCACAGTCGGACGCACGTTCAGATATCCCTGCCGCATGACGTGCTCTTCAAGCAGCGGCAGATCACAGTCCGGCCATCCCGTCACGTCCCATTTGCGCTCTATTTCCATGAATAGTCACCCCTTTACTTTCCAAAAAAAATTTCTTATAATAGTCATAATTGGGTCAGGATCTGTTCTTTTTCTGACGCGGCAGAATCCGGCCCGGAATATCAAAAAGCTCTGCTTACGCAGTTCCCGAAAGGAGGTGGTTTTGTGAAAAAGAATTATTTACCTTCATCTGATGATGACCTTCATCCCCGAAGTAGATCACGCAAAACCACATATGGAGGAGAACTGCCATGTCCAATGAACAGATGGACTATGCTGATCTTCTGCTGGGGCTGATGGAAACCCGCCAGTACGGGAAGCTGCGAGAAGAAGCGCTGGAGATCAATCCGGCCGATATCGCGAGCGTCATGGATGGACTGGAGGATGAGGAATCGCTGAAGCTGTTCCGCATTCTTCCGAAGTCTCTTGTCGCCGACGTCTTTCCGCTGATGGATGATGAAACCCAGCAGTTTATCATTATGTCCCTTTCTACCCGTGAGGCATCCAACATCATCGACAACCTGATGTCTGATGACGCTGCCGATGTCCTCGAAGAAATGCCGGCAAACGTCGTCAAGCGCCTGCTTGCGAATACCAGCCGGGAAACCCGCCACGACGTCAATATGCTGCTTCAGTATCCGGAGGATTCCGCCGGCTCTGTCATGACGGTCGAATTTATGGATCTGAAGGCGCGCATGACGGTCGAGCAGGCCATCACGCGGATCCGCAGGATCGGCCTGGACTCAGAGACGATCAACATCTGCTACGTCCTGGATGAGACGCGAAGGCTTCTCGGCACGGTCGCGCTGCGCTATCTGCTGATCCAGCCGAACGATGCTCTGATCGGCGATATCATGAATGAAAACGTCATCAGCATCAACACCACAACCGACCAGGAGGAAGCCGCCTGGCTCTTCCAGAAATATGACTTCACAGCCATGCCGGTCGTCGACCATGAAGACCGGCTCGTCGGCATCATCACGATCGATGATATCGTCGATATCCTGCAGGAAGAGGCGACCGAAGATATCGAAAAAATGGCGGCGATCATCCCGACGGAGAAGCCGTACATGAGAACCGGCATTCTGGATACGTATAAAAAACGTATACCATGGCTGCTGTTCCTGATGCTTTCCGCCACCTTCACCGGTTCCATCATCACGCGGTTCGAATCGGCACTGTCCGCCTACGTCGTCCTGACAGCCTATATTCCGATGCTCATGGACACCGCCGGAAACGCCGGATCACAGGCAAGCGTCTCGATCATCCGAGGACTCTCGCTGAACGAGATCGAATTCAAAAAGCTGTTCGTGGTTGTCTGGAAGGAAATCCGTGTTGCCGTCATGTGCGGCGTGACTCTTGCAGCCGCAAACTTCGTCAAGCTTCAGCTGCTCGACCGGCTTCCGATGACCGTCGCGTTTGTCGTGTGCCTGACACTTGTATTTGTCATCATGTTCGCGAAAACGATCGGCTGCATTCTGCCGATGATTGCCGACCGGATCGGCTTTGACCCCGCAGTTATGGCCAGTCCGCTGATCACTACGATTGTCGATGCCGTCGCGCTGCTCGTATATTTCACACTGGCGACGCATCGGCTGCATCTGGCCGTCTAGGACATCACTTCCTAAGGAAACACTGATTACTGTATATTTTGCATCGAAAGAAAACCCGCCGGCAAGGCGGACGAACGAGGCAATGTCTGCTTTCCCAAACATCGCAGGTCAAAAAGCCTCATCATAGCCCGCATGCAGAAAATGCCTGCCGAAAAAACAGAGAAAAATGCCGCCGGCTGTCCGATCAGGGATTGGCCGGCGGAGTTTTTTATGATTGCCTGTATCTTCCTGTATAGAGTATTGTAAAAAAGGATCTGTTCCCTGCTGAATCCGGATCGCTACAGACTGTTTATTACAGATTGTTCTTCATGAACTCTTCAACTGCTGCCGCAGCCGCGTCTTCATCTTCACCTTCTACCGCAAACTCAACTGTACTGCCCTTGGTCGCGCCCAGAGACATGACTGAGAGGATCTTGGTAGCCTTGCCGGATTTTCCGTCTTTGGAGATTGTGATCGTGCTCTTAAAGGTCTTGCAGAGCTTGACGAGCTCGCCTGCCGGTCTCGCATGAATGCCATCGTTGTCAGTGATTACATAACTGAAGTTTTTCATGGGCTTCTCCCTTTCTATTTGTGAAATTTGAACAATTACTGCTGCAAACTAAAGCTATTTTATCGTGTTTTCGTTCATTTGACAACCCCTGCTTCCGCTGTACAGAATTTCTTTTTCCCTTTAAGGTTTCTTTAAGGATTGCAGGTTATGATATCCCTGACAACAAGGAAAGCGAGGCATTCTATCAATGAAGAATAAAGGCGTATTTAAACGCGTGGAAATGAAATATATTCTGAACGAGTTCCAGTACCGCGCGCTGCGGAAGGATCTGGAGGGACTGGCAGAGGTAGATCAGTACGGGGAGACCCCGATCCTGAATATCTATTATGACACGCCAGATTTCCATCTGGTGCGCACGTCCCTGGACAAGCCGCTTTATAAAGAAAAGCTGCGGCTGCGCAGCTACGGGACACCTGATGACAAGGGGAACTCGTTTATCGAAATCAAGAAAAAATTCCAGGGCGTCGTGTATAAACGGCGTGTTGCCATGCCCTACACAGACGCAGTCAGTTACCTGGAGGGAGATGACCGGGACGAGATCCGGGCACGTCAGATGTGGACGCCTGTTGATCGCCAGATCTCCAGAGAAATCGATTCTTTTATGGGGCACTATCAGACACTCGCCCCCCGGATGGTCGTCTCCTATGACCGGATTGCCATGTTTGGCGTAAATGATCCGGAACTCCGGATTACGTTTGACAGAAATCTCCGCTGGCGGACAGATGACCTGGATCTCCGGCACGGCGGGTACGGAACAGCGCTGCTGCTCCCGGATCAATATCTGATGGAGATCAAGATCATGGGCGCCATGCCCGTACAGCTGGCAAGATCACTGAGCCGCCTGAAGATCTTCAGCAGTTCCTTCTCGAAATATGGAAGCGGTTACCGGACCTGGTTCTTTCAGCAGTCAGCGCAGCTCGCCGCGAAAATGCTCCTGCGTCAGGTTCAGACAGATTACGCAAACGCAGGCTGATACAGCAGAAAGGAATATCCTATGAACTTCTTATTTGACTCAATTATTCAGAATGGCCAGCTGACTGGCGTGACCTTCTTTACCGCGACGCTCGTCTCTCTTGGACTCGGATTGTTTATGGCGTGGATTTACAGCCGGAAAAACCGCTACACAAAAAGCTTCATCGTGTCACTGGTACTGCTGCCCTCCGTCGTGCAGATTGTCATCATGCTGGTCAACGGCAACATCGGCGCGGGCGTCGCGGTGGCAGGCGCGTTCAGCCTCGTCCGCTTCCGCTCAGCGACCGGCACCGGACAGGAAATCACCAGTATCTTTCTTGCAATGGCAGTCGGCCTGGCGACGGGCATGGGTTATATCGCGATCGCGGTTGTGTTTGCCGTCATCATCACACTCGTCAATTATCTGCTGACGATCTCTCACTTTGGAGAGCGGGGCACCGATCAGCGCGTCCTGCGCATCACGATCCCGGAGGATCTGGATTTTGAAGGAATCTTCGATGACCTGCTGGAGCGCTATACCGTCGCGCATGATCTTGCCGAGGTAAAGACCAGCAACATGGGAAGCCTGTACAAGCTGGATTACAACATTATTTTCCGCCCTGGCATTTCAGTCAAGGAGCTGATGGATCAGATCCGCGAGCGCAACGGAAATCTGGAGGTCTCCTGCAGCCGCCCCGTCAGCGCGTTTGATGAGCTTTGATGCTTCTGGTACACCTGTTCTATTCATCTGAATCGGATTCCCGCCTGGTTTTCCAGACCTGAGCCGCCTGGCGCTTCATGTCCGCGGCATTTTCGCGGGCAGCCCCGGTTATTTCCGCTCCGCCGAGAATTCTGGCGAGCTCATCGATGGATTCTTCCTGATCCAGCGCACGGATATGCGTTGCGGTGGAGCCGTTCTCTACCCGCTTCTCAATCAGAAAATGAGAGTCCGCCATAGCCGCGATCTGTGCCAGGTGCGTGATGCAGATAATCTGGTGATGCCTGGCGATCCGCGCCATCTTCTCCGAGACGAGCTGTGCCGTCCGTCCGCTGATACCGGCGTCAATCTCGTCGAAAATCAGCGTCTCCAGCCCACCGCGGTCCGCCATCAGCGTGCGGATCGCAAGCATGACACGCGACAATTAACCGCCTGAGGCGATATTTGCCAGCGGACGCAGCGGCTCTCCGGGATTCGTAGAGATCATCCAGGTGACCTCGTCCCGCCCGTTTCTGCCGTACTGCTCAGACTGCCGGAAGGTTATCTCAAACGCATTGGAGAGGAAGTTCAGTTCCGCCAGTTCCTTCCGGATTGCCTCTGTCAGAGCCTGCGCGCTTTCTCTGCGCGCCGCTGTCAGGCGTCCGGTCACCGCTGCCAGCGATGCTTCCTTCTTCTCCAGCGACTCCTCCAGCGCTGCCTTCCGCTGTGCGAAATGCTCCAGCGTATCCAGCCGCTCCGCCTGCTTTTCACGGTAATCCAGCACATCGTGAATCGTTTTGCCGTATTTGCTCTGCAGATGGTGAATCAGATCCAGCCTCTGCTCCGTCTCTCGAAATGCCTCTTCAGAAAATGAAAACTCTGAGAGATAGGCGGATACCGCATGATTAAAATCCATCAGGACGCTCTCTGTATCCGCCAGTGTCTTTGCCAGCTCTTCGATCGCCTCGTCATACTCAGCAAGTGCCGTAACTTCCCGAAGCGCGCGGCTGATCTGCTCTCCCGCGCCGTCTCCGGCGCCGGTCAGCTGGTAGACCAGGCCAAGTCCCTCCGCAATTTTCCGGCTGTTTACCATCCTTCGGTATTGCCTTTCAAGCTCCTCTTCCTCTCCCTCACTGAGTGCCGCTTCATCGATTTCGCGGATCTCGTACTCCAGAAACGCGCGCTCCCGCTCGCGCTCCTGGCTGTCAGACTGGTACCCTTCCAGTTCCCTCTGAATCTGGCGGTACGCACTGTACGCTTCTGAGGTTTCCCGGCGGAGCGCGTCAATCTGTTCCTTTCCGTAGCTGTCAATAATCGCCAGCTGCTGGTCCGGATATAACAGAGACTGATGCGTGTGCTGTCCGTGAATGTCCAGCAGAACCGCAGCCGCCTTCTTCAGCTGCGACACGGTACACGCTTCGCCGTTGATCCGGTTGATACTTCTGCCGTTCTTGATTTTCCGCGTAAAAATGATCTGCCCGTCTTCCGGCTCGATCTCGAGCATCCGCAGCTTTTGGGCCGCGTCTGCCGTCTCGGCCTGAAAGACGAGCTCAACGAGCGCGGAATCCTCCGGATTCCGCAGCATTTCCTTTGTAAATTTCTGTCCAAGCGCCAGATTGACAGATCCCAGCAGGATGGATTTCCCCGCGCCGGTCTCACCTGTGAGAATATTCAGACCGGGTCCGAACGAAACCTCCGCCTCCTCAATCAGCGCCAGGTTTTTCACATATAAACTAATTAACATATTCTCTTTTTATTCGCTCCTTCTCCCCGGCAAATGAGCCGCTCAGATGCGGTCAAGCATTTTTCTGATGCGGTTCATAACCAGCACCGCGTCGGCGTGGCTTCTGGTCGCGCACATAATTGTGTTGTCCCCGGCGATGCATCCGACGATCTCATCCAGATGCAGCTCGTCCAGTACAGCGGCCGCGGCCATGGCCATGCCGGAAGCCGTGTGGACGACGAGCAGATTGTCCGCCGTATCCATCGACACAAACGAATCCCTCAGCACCCGGATGTACTTTCCTTCTGTGCCGGACTCCTGCTGTTGCATAAGCGCGTAGCGGGAACCGCCGTTTTTTCCGCTGATCTTTGTCAGGCGCAGCTCACGAATATCGCGCGAGACCGTCGCCTGCGTCACAGAATACCCGCTCTCCTCCAGCTTTTTTGCCAGTTCCTCCTGTGTCTCTATATCAAACTCACGGATCAGGCGCAGTATCTGCGCATGTCGATCTGATTTCATAATTTCTCCATTTCAGTTACTCCGGCACGCCTTCCCCGGTCTGCCCGGGGCTTTCCGGCCGGACTTGTGTTTTCCCCATGATTCTCTTCACAATGGAATCCGCGTCGATTCCGGCCTGCTCCATCTGCCAGGCCACATCTCCGTGGCCGATAAAACAATCCGGGATAGCGGCAATCTCCACGCGCACCGGGAGCTGTTCTTCCTGAACGAAGGCAAGCACCTGTTCCCCGAAACCTCCCGCGCGGACATTTTCCTCCGCTGTTACAAAAAGGCTGTGTGTTTTGGCCAGCTCACGCAGACAGTCTCTGTCAAACGGTTTTGCAAAACGCATGTTAACGAGCGTCGCCCCGACGCCCTCCTTTTTCAGCTGCCGGATGACCTCCAGCCCGGTCTTCACCATGGACCCGACGGCGAGTATGGCTATCTCGCTGCCCTGTTCAATTACTTCTGCCCTGCCGTGCGCGATCGGCTCTCTGTGATAAGTCAGTCCGCCGAACGCCTCACCGCGCGGATACCGGATCGCGACCGGCCCGTCAAAATCCGCGGCGAACTTTACCATGTCTGAGAGCTCCCAGTAGTTTTTCGGCGCCATCACTGTCATGTTTGGCAGCAGCGACAGGTAGGAAAGATCAAAGCATCCGTTGTGCGTCCTGCCGTCCGCCCCGACGAATCCGGCGCGGTCAAGCACAAAGACCACGTGCAGGTTCTGCATGCAGACATCTTCCATCAGCTGGTCAAACGCGCGCTGCAAAAAGGATGAGTAGACCGCGACAAACGGAACCATTCCCCCGAGCGCAAGCCCCGCGGCGAATGTCACGGCGTGCCCCTCGGCGATGCCGACGTCAAAAAACCGCTCCGGATACAGATTGGCAAAACGCTTCAGTCCGGTTCCCTCGGCCATCGCCGCTGTCACGGCGACGACATCCTCTCTGCGGCTGCCGAGCTTCCGCATGACTGTGGAAAAAATATCTGAGTAGGTCGGTCCCCCGGATCCCAGCGGGACTCCTGTCTTCGCGTCAAACGGCCCAGTCCCGTGGAAGCGGGAAGGATGGCGCATCGCCGGCGCGTATCCCCGGCCTTTTTCCGTCAGGACATGCACGATCACCGGCCCGCTGAACCGTTTTGCTTCCTCCAACACCTTGATCAGCTGCGGGATATCGTGGCCGTCCACCGGCCCCAGATACGTCAGACCCATGTTTTCGAAGAACATGCCGGGAATGACGAGCTGCTTAATACCGCTCTTCGCGTGGCGGATCGCGTCTACCATGCGGTCTCCCACGCGCGGTATTTTCTGCAGAGCGGAGCTGACATCCATCTTCAGATTGGTATAGGCTGAGGAGGTTCTGATTTTGCTCAGATATTCCGACATCCCGCCCACATTTGGTGAAATGGACATCTCGTTGTCATTCAGGATGATGACAAAATTCGTATCCAGACTGCCTGCGTTGTTCAGTGCCTCAAAGGCCATGCCGCCCGTCGCGGAGCCATCTCCGATCACGGCGGCGACGGAATAATCCGCCTGCAGCAGATCGCGCGCGCGGACGTATCCAAGCCCTGCCGAGATGGAGGTGGAGCTGTGCCCTGTATCAAAACTGTCACAGCTGCTCTCGCTCCTTCTTGGAAAGCCGCTGATGCCTCCCCGCTTCCGCAGAGAGTCAAACTGATCCTTCCGCCCGTTCAGGATCTTGTGGGTCTAGCAATGATGAACGACATCCCAGATGATCTTGTCCTCCGGAAGGTCATATACGCGGTGCAGCGCGATGGTCAGCTCTACGACGCCCAGATTCGACGCCAGATGCCCGCCGGTTCTGCTGACCTTCTCGATCAGAAATTCCCTGATTTCCTGCGCGAGCCCAGGCAGCGCGTCTGCCGGAATCTTCTTAATATCGTTCGGTTGATGAATCCGCTCCAGCATTCCCTGTACCTCTGATCTCTACGTAAAGTGCCGCTTGCCTGGCGGCAGATGAAACTGTCTCCGGCATCCATTCTGCTGATTATTTCCCGCTGCAGTTCCTCACCGCCTGCGGTCCGACATTTTTTGTATCAGCTGCTCAAGAAATTCCGTGTCGCCGGGCACTTCCCTCAGCATCTGCAGCGTTTCTTCTGTCAGATGCCGGATCTGTTTTTCCGCAGACAAAATACCCATCTGCAGCATCTCTTCCTCCGTGCAGTCATGTCCCGACGCGTGCGCCATCTCCCTGCCAAGCAGGGAGACCATCGTAATCTTTTCATTTTCTACATCTGACCGGACCGGCTTTCCGAGTACTTCTTCTGTGGCCGTCAGATCCAGGATATCATCGCGGATCTGGAAAATCCTGCCCAGCCTGCTTCCGATCTTCTCCATGCGGCTGATTTCTTCGGCTTCTGCCCCGCCCAGTACCGCGCCGATCATCAGCGGCGCCTCCAGAAGCGCGGCTGTCTTTGCCTCATAGATAAAATCCAGCGTCGCGCGGTCCGGAACAAGATCCGAGCGTCTGTCGTTCTCTACATCGACGCTCTGGCCGCCGAGCATTCCGCGCCGGCCGGTCTTCTCCGCGAGAATCCGGAGGGCACGCCATCTGCGGGCAAGATGATCTGCCGCCACCTCCCGCGCCATCAGACACCCGCCGGGCACAGCCTGCCTGTCCTGCTCATACCCGTCCGAAAAGCTGTCCAGCACCGTCTCATAGGCCAGGTTCAGCAGCGCGTCGCCCGCGAGGATCGCCGCCGCCTCTCCAAAAATCACATGGGCGGTCGGCCTGCCGCGGCGCAGCTCATCATCGTCAAGCGCCGGAAGGTCATCATGCATGAGGGAGTGCGTGTGAATCATCTCGATTGCGGCAAAAAACGGCTCTGCGGCGGCAGGATCTGCGTGATGAATCAGACAGCTCTCGTAAAGCAGCAGCGGCCGTATCCGCTTGCCGCCTGCCTCGAGACTGTACCGCATCACATCCGAAATTCTGGCAGCAAACCCTTCGCCGGCCGGAAAATACCGCGCGATCACTTCTTGGACATACGCTGTTTTTTCTTCCAGCTGTGTCTCAAAATTCAATGAGTTCTCCATCTTCATTCACCTGCAGCATCTTTTTTTCAACCGTATCAATCTTCTCACTGCACTGCTTCAGGAGGTTCATCCCTCTCTGGTAAATCCGGAAGGATTCCTCAAGCGAACTGTTTTTATCCTCCAGCTGCTCTGCCATCTGATCCAGCAGCTCGAAGGCCTCCTCCAGAGAAAGCGCTTCGTCTGCTTTTTCCGGCACGGGAAGCTCCTGTTCTCCCTGAATAATCTGATTTGTCTGATTTATCTGTTCCACGATGTGTCCTCCGTACCGGCGTCCGTCTCCCACAGAGCTGTCCGCTCTGCAACTGCGTCGATTTTTCCGTCCCTGACATAAATTCTGACCACGTCTCCAGCCGAGATGTCTCTCACCGAGACAAGTGCGGTGCCGTCTTCCCGCTCCGCCTTCGCGTATCCCTGTTCGAGCCTGGCAAGCGGGGAAAGTCCCTGATACTGCCTGACCAGCAGCTGCAGACGGTGCCGCTGCTCCGTCACACGTAGTTGCATTCTGGCCGGCAGCAGCTCACGCAGCATTTCCGCGCGGGTCTGGCTGCGCCGGATCGTCTCTTCCAGCGCCCGCCGCATGCGCGTCTCCAGCTCCGCCACTGCCCGGCGCCGCTCGTCGATCTGCCGTCCGGGCGAGAGGTAGTTCCACTGCGCCGCCCGCCTGGCAAGCGCGTCCCGCGCGCTCTGCACGCGGCCGGCCATCGCCATCTGCAGCCGGCGCTCAGCGCGGGAAAGCTGCTGCAGGACAGACTGAATATCTGCTACCGCCAGTTCAGCCGCCGCCGAGGGCGTCGGCGCGCGCAGATCTGCCACAAAATCCGCGATCGTCGTATCCGTCTCATGGCCGACCGCCGAAATCACCGGCGTTCTGCAGGCGAAAATTGCCCGCGCGACTGCTTCTTCATTAAATGCCCAGAGATCCTCAATCGAACCGCCGCCGCGGCCCACAATGATGCAGTCAAGACCCATCCTGTCGAGCGTCTCGATTCCGCGCACAATGCTTGCGGCAGCACCTTCTCCCTGCACGAGGGCAGGATAGAGAATCAGCTGAACATATGGATTTCTGCGGATGGAAATGTTGCGAATATCCTGGACTGCCGCGCCTGTCGGCGCAGTGACAATGCCAAGCTTCCTGACGTAAGCCGGAATCGGCTGCTTGTACATCGGGTCAAACATTCCCATTTCTTCCAGCTCCCGCTTGAGCCGCAGAAACTTCTCGTACAGCAGTCCGGCGCCGGCCATCTCGATTTTGTTCGCGTAGAGTTGATACCGGCCGTCCCGCTCATATACGTCTACCGCGCCGGTTACGACCACGCGGTCGCCTTCCTTCATGCGGAAGCCCAGACCGCGGCGCGCGCTGGCAAACATGATGCAGGATATCGCCGATGAAGCGTCTTTTAGCGTAAAATAGATATGCCCTGAACGATGGTAGGTGCAGTTGCTCACTTCTCCGCTGACAGAAATCCGCTGCAGCATAAAGTCCTGAGCAAACATATTTTTGATATAGGAATTAATCTGGCTGACAGAATAAATCGTGTTCACGTCTCCATCCTGGCTATTTTTCCGAGAATTCCGTTTACAAACGACGCAGAGTGGTCTCCGCCGTAGATCTTGGCAAGCTCGACCGCCTCATTGATCGCGACCCCTGTCGGAATATCCTCATCATAGCGTATTTCATAAACGGCGAGGCGCAGCACATTCAGATCAACCTTTCCCATACGGCCGGTGCGCCAGCCTTCACTCGTCTCGTCGAGCAGCGCGTCAATCTCCTCCTGGCGCGCGAGAACACTGTTCAGCTTTTCGCGGATATACGCGGCGTCCTCCGCTCTGGGGCTTGCGCTCTGCACCTCCTCCAGCCGGCCGTCCTGCAGCCCCGCAATATATAAATCCACCTGCTCAGGCAGAAGGTCTCTCTCGTAAAACTCCGAGAGAAACAACAGCATAAAAACAGCTTCTCTGATCTCTGTGCGCTTCATCCTATTCTCCAAACTTCATGTATCTGTCACATCCGGGAAACCATAAAGATCCCGGTCAAATCCCCGCGCTGCCCGGCACCGCAGGAATTACAGCACCACCTCAGCCACGCTGACATGAACGTCCTCAACCTCAAGACCTGTCATGTTCTCCAGCGTCGTCTTGATGCGCTCCTGAACCTGCTTCGTCACCTCCGGAAGATTAAAGCCGTACTGGATGTTGACGATCACGCGCACACCGGCACGCTGATCCTTCACATCCACCTTGGCTCCGCGGAAAATCTGTTTCCGGCGGATCTTGCCGATCTTATCCGCTGTAATATTACCTCCGAGAGAAACCACTCCGTCCACCTCAGTCGCCGCAAGCGCGGCAATACTGGAGAGCACCTCGTCCGTAATCTTGGCCGTGCCGGTCTTTTCATCATTATATATCGTATATAAATTCTTGGAATCTGCCATATCTTGCCTCCTTACAGGCTGTGTCAGCGCAGGCGTGTCTGCGATGGAATATTGTTTTGTACAATCTGCCAACAAATCTGGCATTTTGCAAAATTACTATGTTTTACTGAAACAGTATATCACAATCCGGCGCCCCGATTCAACATCATGCTCATTTTTGTAAAATCACTCTTCCTCCCCCGCACTGCTTTCCGGGGAAGCGAATGTGATTCTTATTCCCGGACGTTTGAGCCGCCGGTCCTTAACGAGCGCTGGTGCGAGTTTAGTACCGCTGCGAGCGAAACCAAGTGCGAACGGTTCGGGAATAAGAATCACATCCGTTTCCCCGTTTAACAGCTCTGCTCAGTTTCTGCTGAATTCCTCGAGCACGAGGTTCTCGTTGCGGTCGAGTGTCATGCCGACGCTCCACTCATTGACAAACAGCAGGAGCGGGCGGGCATGCATGTCCTTGACGATCTTCATGTCAGAGGTTCCGGTAATCTGTTCTATGTCGATCTCCTGGTAGTTGGTGATCCAGCGGATGTATCCGTATGGAAGCGTGTCCAGGCGGATATCCACATTGTACTCGTTCTCAAGGCGGAATTTCAGGACGTCAAACTGCAGGACGCCCACGACGCCCACAATGATCTCCTCCATGCCGCCCTTGATCTCCTGGAAGATCTGGATCGCGCCCTCCTGAGCGATCTGGCGGATTCCCTTGACAAACTGCTTGCGCTTCATGGAATCGATGAGCGCGACGCGAGCGAAATGCTCGGGCGCGAACGTCGGGATTCCCTCGTAGCGGTATTTGTGACCGGGCATGCAGATCGTGTCGCCGATCGCGAAGATCCCGGGGTCAAAGACGCCTATGATGTCGCCGGCATAGGCCTCCGAGACGACGTGCCGGTCATCGGCCATCATCTGCTGCGGCTGCAGCAGCCTCATTTTTTTGTCGCCCTGCACATGATAGATTTCTCTGTCCGCGCTGAACTTCCCGGAGCAGACACGCATAAACGCGATCCTGTCGCGGTGATTTTTGTTCATATTCGCCTGGATCTTAAAGACGAATGCCGAAAAATCCTCTGTCAGCGGGTCAATTTCTCCTGCGTCTGACTGGCGCGGCAGCGGCGTCTCTGTCATCTGCAGGAAATGCTCCAGAAATGTCTCTACGCCGAAGTTGGTCAGCGCGGATCCAAAAAACACCGGCGACAGCTCGCCCCGGCTGACACGCTCCTGATCGAACTCCGCGGACGCGCCGTCCAGCAGCTCGATCTCGTCCATAAGAAACTCCTTCTGATCCTCGGTCATAATATCGAGGAGGTGCGGGTCGTCCAGAGCGATTTCTTCCTCAAAGCCTTCCTTTGTGCCCTTCTCCGTGTCGGAAAACGTCAGCACTTTGTTTGTATAGCGGTCATAGACGCCGCGGAATTTTTTTCCGGAGCCGATCGGCCAGTTAATCGGACACGTCGCGATCCCCAGCTCTTTTTCCACTTCATCCACCAGCTCAAAGGTATCCCGCGCGTCGCGGTCCAGCTTGTTGATGAAGGTAAACACAGGAATGTGCCGCATCGCGCACACCTTGAACAGCTTGCGCGTCTGCGCCTCTACGCCCTTGCCGCCGTCGATCACCATCACCGCGGAGTCCGCCGCCATCAGTGTGCGGTAGGTATCCTCTGAGAAATCCTGATGTCCCGGCGTGTCCAGAATGTTGATGCAATACCCGTCATATTCGAACTGCATGACGGAAGAAGTTACGGAGATTCCCCTCTGCTTCTCGATCTCCATCCAGTCTGAAACAGCGTGACGCGCGGTCGCCTTGCCTTTTACCGAACCGGCAAGATTGATCGCGCCGCCGTACAGGAGAAATTTTTCTGTGAGTGTCGTCTTTCCGGCGTCCGGGTGCGAAATGATCGCGAAGGTACGTCGCCGTCTGATTTCTGTCGTTATATCTGTCACGTTGCAACCTCTTTTTTAGTTTTCTTTAAGGTATCTGTGCTACAGTTGCCTCAGAACAGGGATTCTGTCCCGCATGCGGCCGCCGCGGCCTGCCGGGAATCCCTCAGCGGACATTATACAGGAAAGCCCTGCAGAATGCCAGTGAATTGTGGTATATTGGACTTATAATACCAGAACCTGTAAAAAAGCTTTTGGCTTTTTGTTCGCATTAAAACAGACGAAGATCGCGGTGTCTGAAGTTCCCGACAGAAAACAGCTGTATCGGAGGACGGATCAGGTACCGTGGTCAAACCAGGTTCGAACAGGAATACAGGAGGACGACCATGCGATTACTTCTGGCCGAGGATGAGCGCTCCCTCTCAAAGGCGCTTGTAAAAATACTGGAGCGCGGCAATTACTCAGTGGACGCCGTGTACGACGGCGCCGAGGCGCTTGACTATCTCGAGGCGGGAAACTACGACGGCGCCATTCTCGACGTCATGATGCCAAAGATGGACGGCTTCACCGTCCTGGAAAAAATCCGCGCGCAGGGGATCCTGATCCCGGTGCTGATGCTGACCGCGAAGTCGGAGATTGACGACAAGGTGCGCGGGCTGGACTCCGGCGCGAACGATTATCTCACGAAGCCTTTTGCGCCGCAGGAGCTTCTGGCGCGCATCCGGGCCATGCTGCGGACAGGAACTGCCGCCGTCGCGGCGGACAGCAATCTTTCCATGGGAAATGTTACGCTGAATCTCTCAAACTATGAGCTCTCCTCGCCCTGCGGAAGCTTTCATCTGGCCAACAAGGAGTTTCAGATGATGGAAATGCTTCTGCGCAACCAGAAGCATCTGATCCCCGCGGAGCGCTTCCTGGAAAAGATCTGGGGCTATGACACCGAGGCCGAGATCAACGTTGTCTGGGTTTATATTTCATATCTGCGGAAAAAACTGACCTCTCTGCGCGCGGACATTCAGATCAAGGCCACGCGGGGCGTCGGATATTCACTGGAAAAAATCGACTTGCAGGAGTACAGCTGATGGAAAGCAGCAAGATGTTCAAGCAGCTTCGCGCGCGGTTTATTGTGATGACCATGATCTCCGTCCTTGGGGTTCTGGTGATCATCATGACAGCGATCAATCTGCTGAATTACCGCAAAATCATTCAGGATTCCGATAAGATCCTTTCCGTCCTGGCGGAAAATAAGGGCCGCTTTCCGGATGGAGGCGACGAGGGAATTCCGCCGGAATTCCCGGACGGCCTGCGCGTGGAGGGACGCGCTGCGTCGGAGTCTGAGGGTACATCTGACGCAGGCTCAGAAAGCAGTCAGGATAAAACCGGCAATACGCAGAAGTGGATGAAGGATCGGGGAAAGCGTGACTCAGGTTTTTTCCGGCAGAGAGGAATGTCCGAGGAAACACCGTTCGAGTCCCGCTACTTCTGTGTGTCATTCGATGAGTCCGGCAGCGTGACTTCTACGGACACACAGAATATTGCCGCCGTCGACGATGACCAGGCCGTCGAATACGCAAAAACCGCCCTGAAGAAATCCAGCAAGGCGCGCGCGAAGGGCATGGTCGGACAGTACCGCTTCCTGCGTGTATCTGAGGGCGAGACGACCAGCATCATTTTTCTGGACTGCTCCCGCTCGCTCGCAAATGTCCACTCGTTCCTGCTCGCCACCATTCTGGTCTCTCTTGTCGGGCTGGCTGCGGTAATGCTGCTGGTGATCCTCTTTTCAGGAAGGATTATGCACCCGATTCAGGAGAGCTACGAAAAGCAGAAGCGTTTTATCACCGATGCCGGTCACGAGCTGAAAACTCCGCTGACGGTCATCAATGCGGATTTGTCTGTGCTGGAGATGGATGTCGGAGAGAGTGAATGGATAGACGACGCGCGTCTGCAGACAGAGCGTCTCACGAAGCTGACCAACGATCTGGTCTATCTCTCAAAAATGGACGAAGCCCAGCGGCGTGTAGAAATGATTGATTTCCCGCTCTCGGACGTTGTCTCTGAGGTGTCGCAGTCGTTCCGCTCACGGGCCATTGTGGAGGGAAAGACCTTCGAGAGCATCATCGCGCCGATGATCTCGTACCGCGGAGATGAAAAAGCGATCCGCGAGCTGGTATCGATTCTCCTGGATAACGCGCTGAAATACTCGCCTGCCGGCGGTCTCATCCGCATTTCGCTCGCCCTGCGCGGGAAAGCCATCGAACTGCAGGTGCGGAACACCACCGAAGAAATCAGCCAGGAATCCATCTCGCATCTGTTTGACCGGTTTTACCGCACGGACCAGTCCCGCAGCTCCGAGACAGGCGGCTTTGGGCTCGGGCTGGCGATCGCGCGCGCCGTCGTATCCGCCCACAAAGGCAAAATCACCGCCTCGTCAGACGACGGGCGGTCACTTTGCATAACAGTTCTTCTATAATGAAACGGGGACAAGGGATTCCTTGTCCCCGTTTCAAATATTTATCTTCCGTAGGTTTCTGCCAGCGCGCGGATTTCCGCCGCCAGTTCTTCTGTGAATTCACCGGGCAGCATCCGCCATCTCCAGTTGATTCCGCCGAGTGTCGAGGGCTCGTTCATGCGGGCTTCATTTCCGAGATTCAGGTAGTCCTGCATCGGGATGATCGCCGTGTCCGCGACGCTTGCCTGCGCCGCCCGGATCAGATCCCGGGCAAACTGTTCTTCTGTGTGGCTCTCACACCCCAGATAGCGCAGGCAGTACCCGCGTGTCTCCTCCGTTATGGAGTGATACCAGCCCCGGGATGTCTCGTTGTCATGTGTTCCGGTATACACGACACTGTTCCGGATATGACGGTGCGGCAGATATTCATTCCCGGATCCGCTGTCGAATGCGAAATGCAACACCTTCATGCCGGGGTACCCGCTCTCGGTCACCATTTCCCTCACGGAATCCGTGAGAAATCCCAGATCCTCCGCGATCACATCCATTTCTCCGAGCGCGTTTTCCAGCGCACGGAAAATATCCATTCCCGGACCTGGCTCCCAGTGTCCGTTTTCTGCCGTCGGATCGCCGTAAGGAACGGAATAATACGCCTCAAACCCGCGGAAGTGGTCGATCCGGACGAAGTCGTACAGCTTTGTGACATGACGCATCCGGTCAATCCACCATGCGTAGCCGGTTTCCTTGTGATAAGGCCAGTCGTAGAGCGGATTTCCCCAGAGCTGCCCCGTCACCGCGTAGGCGTCCGGCGGACAGCCCGCCACGCCCTTCGGGCGCAGATTCTCATCGAACTGGAACTGCTTTATGTTTGCCCACGCGCCCGCGCTGTCCATCGCGACATAGATCGGGATGTCCCCCAGAATCCGGATTCCCTTTTCGTTTGCGTAAGTCTTCAGCTCTCTCCACTGTTTCCAGAATTCAAACTGCTGAAACTCAATAAACCGGATTTCTTCTGCCAACCGCCCGGCCTGCTCCGCGAGCGCCTGCGGCTCGCGCCGCTTCAGCGGCTCCGGCCACTCCATCCACGGACGATCTTCCTGATCTTTCTTGATGACTGTGAACAGGGCATAATCCTCCAGCCACGCGCTGTTCTCCGCGAGAAATGTCTCATAGAGCGGCTCTCTGCCGCTGTCGAACCGTTCAAATGCTCTGCGAAGAGCCGCAAACCGCGTGCGGTACAGCTTTTCGTACGAGACGTACCGCGGATCCTGCCCACAGTCGGCCTCGTCACATTCCTCCTGCGTCAGCAGTCCATCCTGCCGCAGCAGATCCAGCGAGATAAAGTACGGATTTCCGGCGTACGTCGAGAAGGACTGGTACGGCGAGTCACCGTACCCGGTCGGTCCAAGCGGCAGCACCTGCCAGATCTTCTGCCCGGCCGCCGCAAGCTTATCCACAAACTCATATGCCTCCGGAGAAAAACCTCCGATCCCGTACCGCGACGGGATCGATGAGACAGGCATCAGAATTCCGCTCTTTCGTTCGTTCATTATGACTCCTCTTCTTCTGATTTGACAACTTCCTTCAGGGGAAGCAGGTCATCTTCCGTCCACTGGTTCGCGGAATCCTCTGCTGCTCCGGAAGAAATCTGCTCCGGCTCCTCCGGAAGTTCTTCGCCCGTCAGCATATCCGTAAGCTCATCCTCTGAGTATTCCGGTATGCCAAACTGTGATTCAAGCTGCGCCTCCATCAGTGCCCTTTGCTTTTCGGCTTTTTTCTTTTTCTTGTCCTTGGACTTTTTGTCCTTTTTCTTCTTTTTCTTCGGCGTAAACGGAGCCAGCTGATATTTATCCTGATATCGCTGATAATCGTCCATGAAGCTGGAGTGCAGGCCGGCCTTGATTTCCTGCATATATCCATGTGATCCGAATGACTCGTTTCTGGTCTGCACGACGCAGACGCCCACATTTGAGCAGTGATCGGACACGCGTGAACAGTTGGTCAGCAGGTCGTTGAGCAGAATTCCCATTTCACTGCTGCACTCTCCTGTCTGCAGGCGCTGGATGTGGCGGTTTTTGATGTCCTTCGTCAGGTCGTCAATCTGCTCCTCCAGCGGCTCGATCCGCAGTGCGAGATGATCGTCATCCTGCTCAAAGCTGACCACCATAATGTCCAGGATCTCGTTGAGTGCCTTGTCGAGCACCTCCAGCTCGGCGAGCGCCGACTCGGAGAACTTCAGCTTGTCCTTCTTGATGCGCTTCGCGATGGCCGTCATATTCGCAGCGTGGTCGCTGATGCGCTCGAAATCATTGATGCAGTGCAGCATTTCCGAGATCAGCTTGTTGTTGCGCTCGGAGAGGTTGCTGCCGGACAGCCTGACCAGGAAGCTGTTCAGCTCATCCTCCATGTAGTCGAGATACTGCTCCATGTCAATGATTTCATGAATTTTCTCTTTATCATACTGCTGCACGACGTCCAGTGACTGTGTGTAGGAATCCCGCGCCAGCCTGGCCATCTCGACCGTTTTTTCGCGGCAAGTGCGGACCGCCAGCTCCGGCGACATTAGCAGACGGCGATCCAGAAGCACACGCGGCCTGCCGCTCTCTTCCTCCGCTTTTACCGGCAGAATCGCCTCTGTCAGCTTTACGAGCGGCGTCGAGAACGGGAACAGGAAAATGATCGTTCCGATGTTAAAGATTGTGTGGAATACAGCAACCTGGAACGATGTGACCGGCGCGCCAAATGCGTCCAGTCCTGCCGGATAGCGCAGAATCGCGTAGAGGACCATCCAGATCACAGCGCCCAGCACCTTGATGCTGACGTGCAGAATCGGCACGCGCTTCGCCTTGCGGCTGACACCGATCGCGGAGAGCATCGCCGTCACGCAGGTACCGATATTCGCGCCGATAATCAGCGGGACGGCCATTCCGAAATTAATCATCCCCGTCAGGGCAAGTGCCTGCAAAACACCGATGGCTGCCGCGGAAGACTGGATGACCGCCGTAAAAGCCGTACCAATCAAAAGGCCCGCCAGCGGGTTGTCAAAAGCCACCAGCATCCGGCGGAACTGCGGCATCTCCGCGAGCGGAGAGACCGTCGACGACATCAGCGTCATGCCGTACATCAGCACGGCGAACCCGCAGAAAATAGAGCCGAGATCCCGCCGCTTCTGCGTTTTTCCTGCCATCAGCAGGATAACGCCGATCAGCGCGACGATCGGCGCGAAGCTCTGCGGTTTCAGAAGTGAGAGAAAAATATTGTCCGACTGAATGCCGTTCAGGCTCAGGATCCAGGCCGTCAGCGTCGTCCCGATATCCGAGCCCATGATAATCCCGACTGTCTGGGAGAGCTCCATGATACCGGAGTTGACCATGCCGACCAGCATAACCGTGAGTGCTGAGGATGACTGGATCGCGATCGTGATAACCGCGCCGAACAGCAGACCCTTAAAGGGGTTTGACGTGAGCTTCTGAAGTGTCCCCTGCAGCTGGCCGCCGGTAACCTTTTTCAGGTTGCCGGACATCACGTTCATTCCAAACAGGAAAAACGCCAGTCCGCCGCAGAGGGAAAATATCGAATATATGTCCATATACCTGGTTTAACCTTTCAATTTATAAATCCAATTCTACAAGACCGGCGGATACTCTGACTCGCCGGTTCCGGCCTGGTCTTCCCGCCCCTTTCAGCGGATCAGGGCAAGCTCCAGTTCCGTGATGTGAAGCTCCCGCTTGCACTTTTCCGTCTCCTGTTCAAGTGCCGCGATTTCCTCACACTGCCTGCGTGCTTCTTCTTTGTCTGTCTCCAAAAAACCTTTAATCAGCGCGTCCGGCAGCGTAAACTTTTTCCGAAGCTCGCCAAACTGCACCGTCAGATAGTGATCCTTCTGCTCTGTTACCTCCCCTGTTCCATATTTCTTATGTGTTACCTGCATGCCGGTCATATCCGGCCAATAGAGCGCGCCGCGGCTCTCCTCCGCCTTCTGAAGCGCCTCCCTGATCGCTGTCATCTTCTGCTCCAGAACGCTGGCCTGCTGTTCCTTCTCGTCGCTCTTCAGCGCCGACGCGGGCCGCTTTTTCTGCGTCAGAAGCTGTTCCTCGTAAAAATCATAGTTCTGCGCGCAGCAGATCAGGTCGAATGCCAGAATGTGATTCTCCCCGTCGATGTCTGTCACTGCGTTGTCGTCTGTCCTGCCTGCCTCCTTTTCCAGCTCTCCGGCAACCATTTCCATCAGGTCGCTCTCATCCTGCAGCCTGGAGACAATCTCCTCGCACATCTTATAGTAGCTTTTCAGGCTGAAGGATTTTCCGCTCCCGATCTTGCCTGTGTACCGGACGTAGTTCGCGAACGCCTTTACTTCCCCTTCCCGGTACATATAATTGTCATCCGGCTCAATAAAAGCCAGATACATAATGACCGCCTTCATGTTCTGACGGTATTTCCACTCCTCATTGCCGGCCTCGTCCAGCATCTTGTTGACTTCGTCCACAAAAACGTCAATTTTCTTCTGCCGGTACACGTAGTCGGAATTGTCGATCGCCAGCAGGTCGCGGAAGGCGTCCCGCACACGCTCCATCCAGTCGTCGCCCTGCCTGCAGAGAAAATCAATGCCGCGGCTGGGCTGGGTCACATTATCGTCCACCAGATTCTCGGATTCCGACATCGCTTTTTTGAACATCTTCCCGAAATTCTCAGCGTCGATATCCCAGTATTTCTGGAAGTTGCTGACCGCTGTCCATTTGTAAACCTCATGATGTTCCTGGTTATTCATCACCGGATACTTTTCAATATAGCTGTCGATTAACTTCTGCAGTAACTCGTGATTCATCCTATCCTCCCTCGAACATAATGAAGTGCGTTCCACCTGCAAACGCGCAGCCTGAAAACATCATCTATACCGTATTATACATGACGGGAATCAAATAAAAAACAAAATATTTGTATTTTCGTTAAAGTACCGAAAAAAACTTGACATGACTGACCTGATTGGTGTAAACTGACGCTTGTTGATAAGACGATGACGGGCGGCGTACAGTTCACGCGTCCGGCTTTCAGCAGAATTGAAGCAATTCGCAGGTGTAGTTCAGTGGTAGAACACCAGCCTTCCAAGCTGGATATGTGGGTTCGATTCCCATCACCTGCTCTTCGCGCGAGTGGCTCAGGGGTGGAGTACAACCTTGCCAAGGTTGGGGTCGCGGGTTCGAATCCCGTCTCGCGCTCGCAAAAAAGAGACGCTGTTTTCGCAGCGTCTCTTTTTTACTGGTTTTTATCAATTTTCTTTCACACGGATGCCTCTCCGGAGCATCCGGCGGCCTGACCGCTCAGATGACATAGTCAAACATTGCCTCCTGCCCCCAGTCGAGCAGATCCTGCAGCGTGTACCGGTCTACTACACTGCGCACCGCCTCGTCCAGCTCCTTCCAGATGCGGAGCGGCATACAGGCGTCCTTTCTGGGGCAGGTGTTCTCCTCAGTTACCAGACATTCTACCGGGGCAAGGTTTCCTTCTGTCACGCGGAGAATGTCTCCCACCTTATATTCCTCCGGCTTCCTCGCGAGCAGATAGCCTCCCTGAGGTCCCCGCAGGCTGCGCAGGAAACCGGATCTGACGAGTGCCGACACGATCTGCTCCAGATATTTGACAGAAATCTCCTGCCGTTTTGAGATGTCACGGATGCTGACCGGCTCTCCTGTGTTATGTTCTGCGATATCCAGCATCAGACGCAGTGCGTACCTTCCTTTGGTTGAAATTTTCATCTGTCTGACTCCTGCTTTCCATTTTCCCTGTTTCCTGATCGGATTATCACCAGAATATCATAATTCTCGTGTTTTTAAAAGAGGCTGCCGCATCGCGAATCATGAATGCGGCAGCCCTGAGGTGGAAGAAGTCAGTCGTCCAGTGCCTTAAAGGCTTCGTCCAGATCCTGAATGATGTCGTCTATGTGCTCTGTTCCGATTGAGAGACGGACGGTGCTGGGCTTGATCCCGACGGATGCCAGCTCTTCTTCGCTCATCTCGGAGTGGGTTGTCGTTGCCGGGTGAATGACCAGGCTCTTGACGTCCGCGACATTCGCGAGCAGGGAGAAAATCTCCAGATTATCGATGAATTTAAATGCTTCTTCCTGACCGCCGTCGAAGTCAAACGTGAAGATCGACGCACCGCCGTTCGGGAAATATTTCTCATAAAGGGCGTGATCCGGGTGATCCTCAATAGACGGATGATTGACACGGACTACCTTCGGGTGGTTTTTCAGATATTCTACGACCTTCAGTGTGTTCTCAACATGTCTGTCCAGGCGGAGGGGCAGACTCTCCAGACCCTGCAAAAGGAGGAAAGCATTGAATGGAGAGATCGCTGCGCCTGTGTCGCGCAGAAGAATCGCGCGAATGTATGTGACGAATGCTGCCGGGCCGGCCGCGCCGACGAAGGAAACGCCGTGATAGCTTGGGTTTGGCTCTGTAAGCTGCGGGAATTTTCCGCCTGCGTTCCAGTCAAATTTTCCGGCATCCACAATGACGCCGCCAAGGGTCGTGCCGTGCCCGCCAATGAATTTTGTCGCTGAGTGAATGACGATATCCGCGCCGTGCTCAATCGGACGAATCAGGTACGGCGTGCCGAAGGTATTGTCAATCAGAAGAGGAAGGTCGTTCTTGTGCGCGATTTCCGCAATTGCGTCGATATCCGGAATATCGCTGTGCGGATTGCCGAGCGTCTCGATAAAGATGGCTCTGGTATTCTCTTTGATGGCGCCTTCCACCTCTGCCAGGTCATGCGCGTCTACGAATGTCGTCTCGATCCCATAGTTGCTGAGCGTGTGCTCCAGCAGATTGTAGCTGCCGCCGTAAATGGTTTTCTGCGCGACGACGTGACCGCCTGCGTGAACAGCTGCCTGGATGGCGTAGGTAATCGCAGCAGCGCCAGACGCGGTCGCAAGTGCAGCCACACCACCCTCGAGGGCAGCGACTCTGCGCTCAAAAACATCCTGTGTCGTGTTGGTCAGCCTGCCGTAGATATTTCCCGCGTCACGCAGCCCGAAGCGGTCTGCCGCGTGCTGGCTGTTGTGAAATACGTAAGAAGTTGTCTGATAAATCGGCACGGCGCGAGAGTCTGTCGCCGGGTCTGCCTGCTCCTGTCCGACATGCAGAGCGAGTGTTTCAAATTTCAGGTTTCTATCTTCCAATGCGAGTTTACTCATTTCAATTGCTCCTTATATAGTACTGTTGCTTCCATATTATCTGTGTAAAGCTTTTTGCGCTTTATACCTTTTTCATATGGGGTTTCTGTGATATTCTTTCAAAAAACTGGTGCCGGCCGCTGAACCGGCACCTTATGAATGTCCTCATGTATCGATGAACTGACCCTTATCAGCTCTCGAAGAGTGCTGTTGAGTAGTATCTGTCGCCGGAATCCGGAAGAATGACTACAATTGTCTTCCCCTTGTTCTCAGGTCTCTTTGCGACCTCTGTCGCCGCGTAGAGCGCCGCGCCCGAGGAAATGCCGACCAGGACGCCTTCTGCGTAAGCCAGCTTCTTTGCCGTCTCGAAGCAGACGACATTGTCTACCGGAAATACTTCATCGTACACTTCGGTGTTCAGAACATCCGGGACAAATCCGGCGCCGATACCCTGAATCTTGTGCGCGCCGCCGTGGCCCTGCGACAGAACCGGGGAGGTTTCCGGCTCCACCGCGACAATCTTGATATCAGCCTTCTGCTCCTTCAGATAATTTCCTGCTCCGGTAATGGTTCCGCCGGTACCGATTCCGGCTACGAAGTAATCCAGATCTCCGTCTGTATCAGCCCAGATCTCCGGGCCGGTTGTATCGTAGTGTGCCGCCGGGTTGGACGGGTTTTCAAACTGGCCTGTCAGGAACGCGCCGGGGGTCTCTTCCACGATTTCCTTCGCGCGGGCGATCGCGCCGGACATACCCTTGCTTCCATCGGTCAGAACCACTGTCGCGCCATATGCTTTCAGGATGTTTCGCCGCTCAACACTCATCGTCTCCGGCATGGTAAGGATTACTTTGTAACCTTTAGCCGCCGCGACAGACGCGAGTCCGATTCCCGTATTTCCTGATGTAGGCTCTACGATGGTTGCGCCCGGTTTCAGCTTACCTTCTTTCTCCGCATCTTCTATCATTCTCTTTGCAATGCGGTCCTTGACGCTGCCCGCAGGGTTAAAGTACTCAAGCTTCGCGAGAATCTTTGCCTCGAGTCCAAGCTCTGCCTCATAATTGACAAGCTCCACCAGCGGGGTATTTCCGATCAGTTCCGTTGCACTCTTGTAGACGTTAGCCATTTTAAAAACTCCTTTTTTAAAATTATTTCTAAGGGAAATTCCGTATTTCCTAGTTGTTAAATAGGATTATAGGGGTTAGTGAAGTGTCTGTCAACCCCTTTTTTGTGTTTTTCTATATCAAATTATTTTTCCTGTGTTATCAATTCAATTGATAACACGGTAAGCCAGACCAGGGGACAAAATCCGCGGCGGCCGGAAATCAAAACTCTTCCTGCCATCCCAAAAAAAGAAGCGCGCCGCGGCACGCTTCTTTTTTGGTATTATTCACAGGTTCGAATTATTTCTCGTCAGACTCGGACAAGACCAGTTCTTCGAGTTCATCCTCGTCTACTTCCTCGTAATCTGCGTCGAGATCTTCCTCGTCGTACACCTCAACGTCTTCGCCTTCATCTGCATCGTCGAGGAAATCATATCCCTCCAGATCATACATATCATCTGTGCTCTCAACGGTTTCGACTGTCACATCCGCGTACTCGATAATCCTGTCGAGCAGACGCTTTGTCATGACGTACTGATACACGGTTTTCTCGCCGGCATCCGCGATCAGCTCGTCTGGCGTCATGTCATTGTCTTCTGCCAGAACGGCAATCTCGTCAATCTGCTCCTGATCGTCCGCCGTGAGACCCTCTGCGTTCGCGAGTGCTTCTACCAGGAGTGCTTCGGTCGCCATATCCTTCGCGTACAGAAGCATATCCTTTTCATACTGTTCTTCGGTCACGCCCTGCTCTTCCAGATACTCCTCTTTCGTCATATCCAGGCTTTTGATCCACTCGTCGTATTCTTCTTCCATCTGGGCATAATATCCGTCCACATCTGCCTTGCGCAGCTGCAGGAACTTTGAGCCGTCCTTTACCTTCTGCCACGCGTCGGTCTGGAGGACAGCGACCGCCTCGTCTTCATAGTCGGCCTCAAGGCCTGCTCTCGCCTCCTCGAGATCCGCGTCCGTGATCTCCTCAGGCCGGTTAATCGTGTTGACCGTCACATGGAATACGACATCTGCGCCTGCGAGCTCCTCACTGCCGTAATCCTCCGGGAAGGTCAGGTTCAGATCCTTCGTCTCTCCGGTCTTCATACCGATAACACCGTCTTCAAAACCGTCGATAAATGTGCCGGAGCCGATTTCCAGATCGTAGGAATCGCTGGTGCCGCCGTCAAACGCGACGCCGTCCTTTTCTCCGACATAGGCAATATTTACGGTGTCTCCGGATTCGACGGCCGCGTCGGCATCCGTCAGCTCTGTCATCTCCGCGTTTGACCGCGCGTATGTCTCAACAGCCTCATCTGTAATTTTTGTGACGGTCTTTGTCAGCTTCAGGCCTTTGTACTCGCCGAGTTTGATGCAGTCCTCGACCGCGGCGTCGCCGTCGGAAACCGGAAGGCCTTCCAGCCATGCGTCATACTCGCTCTCCTCTTCGTCTTCTTCATCATAGTCCTCGTCGATCGGAACCGCGTCGTCCTCATCGTCGCTCTCCTCCGCGGCCGCGTCATCAGAATCCGCAGATGAAGCGTCTGCTGACGCCTCTGAAGAAGCTGCCGCGCCGCTTCCGGAGCTTGTGCCGCCCTCAGCCCCGCAGCCTGCAAGCGCTCCGCCTGCCGCGATCACTGCTGCCATGATGATTGCCAGAACCTGCTTATTTTTCATTTTATACTTCCTCTCTAATCTTCAATTTGTCTTCACATGTCACTTGACACAATCCTTATCATATAAGATTGTCAGCCGACAATAGGATCATACGCCAGAGTTGTGACCATTTTGTGATGTCAATTAATGTATACTTCGACATACCCCTTATTTTAAGCACTTTCCGAGAAAATAATCAAGGTATTCCGACGAAGTTTTTCAGATCGGATCCTCATGAATGATCTCCACTTCGCCGTCATCCTCCTGCTCATCCCGATTATTCTGATCATTCTGATCTTCCTGTCCGGATTCCTCACCGGAGGTATCTTCCTCTTCCGCTTCTGCTTCCGTCGCCGCGGCCTTCTCCTCAGAGGCACGAATACTCACAAATGATTCCATACCGTTGTCCATCAACGCGAGATACTGGCCGTAAGAGCTGACTTCATGCATGCTCTCACGGACAAACCCCTGCCCTGCCTGCATCCAGGTGAAGCCTGCGCTGTCATCGATGCAGTAATAACGGAATCCCTGGTCAGACAATGTCTGGAATTTATGATTTTCCTCTGTATAGGGACTGCGGTTTCCAATGTCCGCCCTGCCAGGCAGAACAATGATTTCCGTGTGCCCCAGCGCGTCAGCGATTTCACTGTGCCAGCGGTTCACATCATCCGCAAAGATACTCTGCTCCGTGCCGTAACTAACGCCGTAATAGCTTCCGCTGGCAAACTGCCATCCCTCTTCCAGGAGCTCATTTACGACTTCCTGTGCTTCCGCGGACTGCGGATTGTCGTATCCAAGCAGCCCGTTCACGCCTGTGACCGCGAGAATTCCGCGCGCGCCGTCGGCTGAAAAGTCCGGGTGATCCTCAAGGAACGAGTTGACGCACGTAATCACATCACAGTTTCCTGTGCGCGTCCCGCCGTTTGCGTCCAGATACAGATTGGTCAGCTTTCCCTCGCCGGACAGCTCGATCCCCGTCGCGTACCCGCCCGCGGCATCCTCATCGGAATAGGAAAGACCGCGCTGGGAAATTACAAGCGGCTTCTTGCCTTCCGGCACTGTGATCCGGCTGATCTGGAACAGGCCGCTCTCGTCCCGCTCTGCCAGGGACGTGAGATTTACCAGGACATAATCTCTGGCGTACAGATCCTCCAGCAGCGACTGAAATTCCTCCACGGTCAGCTGGTTTGCGCCTGCCGTTCCAGACGGAGACATGACAAGCCGCGGAAAGGAAATATGCAGGACATCCATTCCGGAAAATGTCTGTGTGCCGTCCGCCTCGGCTGAAGCGCCGGATCTGGCGCGTCTGCCGGTTTTTGTACGATGCTTTCTGATCAGCGACGCAGCAAGCACGATCACCAGAACTGCCGCGAGCACGGCAAGAATAAGCAGCATCCTGCGCACCTTGCGCACACGGTCCTGATTGCGCTCAGCCTGCCTGCGGCGGCGGATTTCTCTCAGATCCTCCGGCATGGCCTCATCTGATTCTGCCTTTTTCCTGGCGGGCTTTTTGTTTACCGGTTTTCTCTGTGCCGGTTTTCCCCGCTTGGATTTTGCGAGAAATGACTTTGACTCATCCTGCTTAATCTGCTTCTCGTCTTCCTGATCAGCAGTTTTTTTCCTGCCGGTCAGCTTTCCGATCGCGGCCAGGCCGGAGAGCCGTGGTCTTTTCTCTTTCTGTCCGGCAGATGAAGTACGCGCAGCTTTTCCAGATGAACGAACCGCCCCTCCTGCCGGATCTGCAGCATCCTCCAAGGCTTGCGCGCGGGCAGATGAAACTACATCCCGCTCCACCCGCAGTAACGGAGGCTCCTGCGCCGATCCTGCGTTCTCCGTGCCGCGCTGGTTTTTTGCAAAGACCCCGGCCGTCCCTTCGGGCTCCGGCACGCGCTGAACCTTTGCGGCATTTCCGGCCGTCCCTTCAGACTCCGGCGCGCGCTGCGCCTTTGCGGAATTTCCGGCCGTCCCTTCAGACTCCGACGCGCGCTGCGCAGCTGCGGATCCTGCCGGCGTTCCGGCACTGTTAGCCATGGATCTGCGGACAGCATCCGTAAGCCCGGCAGAAAGCTTCTCCAGACTGGGTGCGCGCTGCGCAGCTGCCTCCCGCGCCGCCTCTCCCGCTTCAGGAACGGAAGTGCCCGGCGATGACTCTGCCAGATATTCAGTTGGATTGGTCTTATCTGCCATCAGCTCTCTCCCTGTCAGATCTCCGCAGTCCGGACAGATGCGCCGGCATTCCCGTCTGCCTGCGCGACCACTCCGACGTGCACAGTACAGTCTACCATTGCTTCCTCGTCCAGACTCAGCGCGTAATCAATCGTGAGATCCAGCTCCTCATCTGATTCCTTCAGGGCAATCCCAGTAGCGGAAATCCCCATTTCAACCGTTCCCATCGGCGTCTGGTACGGCGCCAGTGTCTTCTTGCCGATCTCAAAGAACATGTTGACGTTAATCAGGCCTTTCTTCCGAAGCTCTACCTTCTCACTGCTGAATTTCATAAAATTCTGCGTGGGCAGCTCAAATCCCTCCGTGTTTTCCTCAAACACCAGATAATGGTTATGATTATGAAAATAATATTTTCCCGGCGTGACCAGCTCAATTGGCTCCGCGCCGCTTTCACCTTCCGCGAACTGAAAGCCTGTCACCGTGACCAGTACATCCTTTGTCATAACGTTTCTATATCCTTTTTCTGGAGCACTCACTATTTACCATTTGCCTTTTTCTTTGCCGTCCACCCATTCTTTTCTTACATTTAATGATAAGGAAAACCGTACTTTTGGCCGGTGAATTATTTAATACTCGTCCACCCGCACCTGGGTGGTGGAGCGGATTTCATAGGGCAGGATCGAATTGGCAAATTCATTAAACTTATCAGCTGAATCGCTCGCGTAAAAAGCATACTGCGGTGTGATTTTATGCTGCCCGTCATTGAGCAGTCCGTTCTCATCCAGCATCCCGCGCAGCGCGATCGCCGTCTCATAAGCGGGATTGATCAGCTCCACATCTTCTCCGGCCACTTCCCGCAGCAGCTTGCGCAGCAGAGGATAGTGCGTGCAGCCCATGATCAGCGTATCTATGTTCTGTGCCAGAATTTCTTCAAGGTACCGCTCCGCGACCATCCTGGTAACCGGATCCTTCGTCCATCCCTCTTCCACGAGCGGGACAAACAGCGGACAGGCCCGCGCAAAGACCTGCACATCCTTGTCATGCTCCCGCAGAAGCGTCTGGTACAGGTTGCTCTGAATGGTACTGTCTGTCGCGATGACGCCGATCCGCTTATTCCGCGTCGCCTTCAGCGCCATATCCGTCCCCGGGCGCACCACACCGATAATCGGAAGATCGATTTCCGGGCGGATGGTGTCCAGCGCCAGCGCGCTGGCCGTGTTGCAGGCAACGACAATCGCCTTTACCTTCTGTTTCTTCAAAAACGTCACAATCTGACGGGAATAACGGATGACCGTCTCTTTTGACTTGTTGCCGTACGGGACGCGCGCTGTATCTCCAAAATAAACCAGCCGTTCCTCCGGAAGGTTGCGCATGATCTCGCGCACAACGGTCAGCCCGCCCAGTCCCGAATCAAAAACGCCGATCGGCGCATATCGCTCTGGATTCATCTCCAAATCCTCTTTCCAACGCATTATCTATATATACTAGCACAATAAATTCCGAAATTCCACTAAAGACCTCAGAAAAGTAACGATTCAGCCCCTCCTGGTTTCTTCATAGTTATCCCACAGTATCTCACAGTTACGCAGAAATAATATTGCCAAGCACGCACGAAAATGATACAATTTTATGGATATTGCACTGGGAGGTATATAAACATGAAGTGGTGGATTGTATTAATCATTATTGTGGCTGTTGCCGCCGCTGTAATTGCAATTCTGACAATCATCGGCAAGCGGGCGCAGAAAAAGCAGGAAGCACAGCGCGAGCAGATCGAGGCTGCCAAGCAGGCCGTCAACATGCTCGTCATCGATAAAAAGAAACTGCGGCTCAAGGACGCCGGCCTGCCGCAGGTCGTTCTGGACAACACCTCCAAGATGATGCAGCGGTCGAAGGTGCCCGTCGTAAAAGCCAAGGTAGGCCCCCGGGTCGCGACATTTCTGACCGACAACGACGTGTACGACGTGATCCCTGTCAAGAAAGAAGTCAAGGCAGAAATCAGCGGTCTCTACATCGTATCCGTCAAGGGAATCCGCGGTCCGCTCGTCTCGGAGAAGGCAGAAAAGAAGCGCAAGAAGAAAGACAGTTTTCTGGAGCGCGCGCTCCGGAAGGGACGCGGCGAGGCGTAAAATTTTATTATATTGTGGCATTGACCAGGGCTCCGGAAATTCCGGAGCCCTGTGTTTTTTATAAACCTTTCTACTTTATCTTTATTTTGATTGTTTTCTTTTTGCCACTTCCATCCGTCGCTGCTGCTGTGATTTTTACCGTCTTTCCTTTGCCGGCCTTTGTTGTTTTTACCTTTCCGGATCCACTGACTGTTGCCCATTTTTTATTACTCGAAGTCCACAGGAGCTTTTTGTTGGCTCCTTTTGTATATTTCACTTTTGCCTTCAAATTCAATGATTTTCCGGCTTTTACTTTTTTCTTCCCTGTAATAGAAATTGATTTGACAACGCCCTTCATGGATTTTA
>JAFVEX010000097.1 GCA_017475785.1 Eubacterium sp.
AGTAGTAGGTTTCCTTATAAGTACCTATCTTCTTGGCGACTTTTTCGGAAGTCGTGCTGGAGATATTACCGTCGAGGTCGGAGACAGTGACATCGAGGTAGGCGAAAGTATGTGCGGAAGGATTCCATTCTGATCCGGTTCCCGGCTCATCATTCCACTACCGTCTGCTTGATAATCGTCGGAATGCCGCAAATCATGCGGTAAACTGTGTCTGCCCGCGCCGCAAGTGCCGTGCAGATATGACCGAGCTGGTCACGGAGCGCCCGGTCAAATTCATCTGCCGGCACAACACCGTAGCCAAGTTCATTCGTCAGAATGCAGATCTCCGGGTTTTTCTCCATGATCTTATCCACGAGAGATGAAAGGTCGTAGTTCGCCTCCATCGCGCGCTTTACAAAATCATGAAAATGATGGATTGCGCGGCATTCATAAATCTCATGAAAACCGCAGGTATCGCCGTCTGCCCATCCTTCGCGGATTCCCAGCTCATTTGCGGCAAACGAATACTTTCCCTGAAATGCACCGCCAATTACGAGTATCATACCTCTCCTCTTCTCTCATCTGCAAAAAGCAGCAGTTATCGCGAGAACCAGCTCGCAGACCGACAGAAAACATCCTGCGAGGTCTCCGGTGATTCCGCCGAACGTCCGTCGGATCCATATCCGGTAAACCAGCAGTACAAAAAAACCGGCAACAGCGAAAACCAGCCACAGCCGCAAAACCTGAAGCCAGCGCGCAATGCCGGTTAAAAGAACAAAATAAAACACAGAACTTGCAGCAATCCGTCTGACCGCAGCATTTCTCGTACAGGAATACAGCATGCCAGAATTCCCGGCAGGTTTCTCGAAGACCACGAGCAGGGCGGTCAGAACATGGCTCAGGCTGAATACAAACCAGACACAGCCCGGGTTTCTGACAGCCGCCTCTGAAGCGGCGCCAAATGCCAGCATCAGATGGACGCAGCAGGAAATAACAGCAAACGCTCCCGTGTGCGGATCATGCATGATTGCAAGCCGCTCTTCTCTGCTTTTCCAGGAAGCGACCGCGTCAGATGTATCCAAAAACCCGTCCAGATGGATTCCTCCGGTAACAGCAACGGGAATCGCGACCGATCCCGCCGCGGTCAGGATCGCGCCTGTACCGCATTTTTCCGCCAGCAAAAGCCAGAGCGCTTCAAAGATTCCGATCAGAAGCCCGATCAGCGGGAAGAAGCAGAACATGCTTTCGCCGTCGTTTTCTTCAAACCGCAGCTGCGGCATCGGGATCTTTGTGTAATAAGAAAAAGCCAGAATACAGCTTTTGATATACCGCATACCACCTACCTGCGCGAAGAAGACGCGTCCGGACGACAGACGTTTGATCTGACAGGCAGTCCGCCGGTTCTTTTGACAGGTACAGGGATCCCGAAAACAACCTCCGTGACCAGGTCCGCGCTTTTCCCGAGCTGCTGGTTGATCAGGCCGAGAAACTCCAGATACAGACGTGTCATGCTGCCGTACTCTACGCCGGCAGAGAACACTTCATTCGTCACGATCACCAGATGCCTTGCCTGCCGGCTGATATGTTCAATCCCGTCGAGCACGGCACTGACCGTGTGAATGCCGGCTTTTCCAGGCATAAACATCTCATTCGCGACCAGATTTGACACACATTCCAGCAAAACAATGCTGTCCTGCGGAATGGTAAGCGAATCCAGTGTCGCGGGACATTCAATGGTTTCGAAGTTGAGGTCTTTGCGCATCTCGCGATGCTTTTCGATTCGGCGGAGGCTCTCCTCATCATCCGCGCTCATCGTCGCCAGATAAATGCGCCTGCCTTCTCCGAGCAGCGCGATCTGCTGCTCCGCATAGAGAGACTTTCCACTGCCAGAACCGCCTGTGACCAGATGTATCATTCCGTAACCTCTTCGTCAAACGACTGATATGCTTCTATTTCGATCTCTTCAAAAGTCGGCATTTTTGTGTAGATATCCGCCGCAAGTTCAAGCAGCGGAATCATCATGACTGCGCCGCAGCCCTCTCCGGGCCGCATATCCGCGTGCAGCGGCGCACGGAGTCCAAGCGCCTCCAGAACGATGTTCGCGCCCGGCTCGCTTGACTGATGAGAAGGGATCAGATACCCGAATACCTGCGGACACATCCGGACAGCTGTCAGAGCGGCAACGGCAGAGATAAAACCGTCCAGAATCACCGGGATTTTGCAGGAGGCTGCGCCGATCATCAGGCCTGCCATGGCAGCGATGTCAAAGCCGCCTGTCTTCGCCAGCACGTCCAGCGGATCGGATGGATCCGGATTTCTGTCTCTTACCGCGCGGCTCAGCACCTCCCTCTTGTGGCGGAGCCCCTCGTCCGACAGCCCGGCGCCGCGGCCGGTTATCTCTTCAACCGGCCTTCCCAGAAGAACTGCCGCGACCGCACTGCTTGTGGACGTGTTGCCGATTCCCATTTCACCAGTCATCAAAATACGGTTTCCCGCATCGGCCAGCTCTCTCGCAATAGCGGCTCCCGTTCCGATCGTTTTGATTGCCTGCGCGCGTGTCATCGCGTCTGTCTTCGCGAAATTTTTCGTGCCATACGCGGCTTTTTCTGTCCGGATACCGACATCTGTAATCATACCGACGTCGACGGGCAGAATGTCCGTCCCGGTCCGCCTGCAGAACAGTGCCGCTGTGGCGCGCCCGTGCGCCAGATTAGAGGCAACCACTGCCGTCACATCCTGTCCGGTCTGTGTCACACCCTCTTCAACGATCCCGTTGTCAGAGCAAAACACTACGAGCGTCCGCTTCTCCAGCGCAACCGACACGCTCCGCTGGATTCCGGCAATCTGCGTGATCATGTTCTCGAATGCCCCGAGACTGCGGAGCGGTTTCGCGATGGAATCCCAGCGCTTTGCGGCCTGCCGCATGGCCTCAGAATCCGGAGGCAGAACGGACTGTATAACCTTCTCCAGGGGATCCCCATTATTCGTGCGCTTCATACCTACATTATATCATTTAATCCAGAATATGTCTTCAAATTCCTTGCTCGATCTCCCGCGGTCACGAAAGATTTTTCTGTCCTCTGAAGTGAGCAGCCATTGAAAGCAGACACGCTTACTTTCCGGTTAACTAAAATCCGATGGATTCGTATTATCCAGACCCAGAATATCGCAGACCGCCTGCTTCATCTCTGAAATCCCGACAACCGTATTGTGCCTCACAGGCGCAGTACGGATCTCTTCGATGGCGCGGGGCACTTTGAGACCGGCTGTCTCTGAGAGCGCGTCAAACTGCTCCAGATCTGTCAGCTGGTCAAAACGATCCGCGTCAATCGCGTGCAGGACGCTGCGCGCGAATTTGTAAGGACTTGCGGTTGACGCGATTACAGTTACTGTTTCATCGCCGGAGACATCCCGGTAGGTTTGATAAACAGCTGCTCCGACGGCCGTGTGCGGATCGATCACATATCCGGTCTTTGTGTAAACCGCCTGAATTGTCTGCGCGACTGCGTCTTCATCCGCGTAATTCCCGTAGAAATCGCCCAGACGTGCCTTTATTTCATCAGAAAGCGCGTAACGTCCGTCCGTTCCGAGCGCTTTCATCCACGCGGAAACGGTCGCGGCATCTTCGCCGCAGATCCTGTACAGGAGCCGCTCGAGATTGCTGGACACGAGAATATCCATAGACGGCGAAGAACTCGTGAAGAACGGCCTGTTTTTGTCATATTCACCAGTTTCAAAGAAATCGTACAGCACCTTATTCTGGTTTGACGCGCAGATCAGCTTTGCGACGGGCAGGCCCATCTGCTTCGCGTAATACGCGGCGAGAATATTGCCGAAATTCCCGGTCGGAACGACGAAATTCACTGCCTCGCCCGCCGCGATTTCCTGTCTCTTTACGAGTGACGCGTACGCGTAGACATAGTAGGCGATCTGCGGAACCAGCCTGCCGATATTAATGGAATTTGCCGAACTGAAGCGGAGTCCCTCCTTGGTGAGATGCTCCTTTAAAGATGGATCGCCAAAAAGCTTCTTCACGCCGGTCTGCGCGTCGTCAAAGTTCCCTTTAATCGCGACGACATGCGTGTTTTCGCCTTTCTGCGTGACCATCTGGCGTTCCTGCACTGGGCTGACGCCATCCTTTGGATAAAACACAATAATTTCCGTGCCTGGAACATCCGCGAAGCCTGCCATGGCAGCTTTTCCGGTGTCGCCGGAAGTCGCCGTCAGAATGATGATCTTATCTGAAACGCCGTTCTTTTTCGCCGCAGTCGTCATCAGATGCGGCAGGATCGAGAGCGCCATGTCCTTGAAGGCGATCGTCGCGCCGTGGAACAGCTCCAGATACCAGACATCTCCTGCTTTTCGAAGCGGCGCGATCTCCGGCGTATCAAACTTGCTGTCATAAGCCCGCGCTATGCAGGCCTTCAACTCCTCTTCTGAATAATCCGTTAAAAAGCGGCTCATGACCGCATAGGCAATCTCCTGATAGCTCATGCCGGAGAGCTCCTCCGGCGCGATCTCCAGGCGCGGAATCTGATCCGGAACGTAAAGACCTCCGTCCGGCGCCAGTCCGTTGAGGATTGTCTGTGAAGCTGTAATTTGCGCGGAATCACCGCGTGTGCTGTGATATAAAATTTCCATGTCTTCCTCCGTTTATCAGATGAAACTGACGACGCAGAATGAGCGTCACTGCATCCGCTTCACCTGATCATATACATCTGTAACTGCTTTTTCCGGCGCCGGTGTCACAAGGCTGACGATAACATTTACAACAATCGCCAGGATGAATGCCGGCAGCAGTTCATAGATATTCCACGCGCCGCCGATCGGACGCACCAGATACTTCCAGATGAATACCATCGCGCCGCCCGTGATCAGTCCAGCCAGTGCTCCCTGTCGGTTCGAGCGTCTCCAGAACAGTGCCAGCAGGACAATCGGTCCAAAGGACGCGCCGAAGCCGGCCCACGCGAAGGAGACGATCTGGAAGACGGAGCTGTCCGGATTCCAGGCAATGACGACGCCGATCACAGCGATGCCAAGCAGGCTCAGACGCGCGACATTCATCATCTTCTTCTGATCCATCTTGATGTGGAAAAACTCATGCATGATATTCTGCGTAATTGAAGATGACGCAGCGAGCAGCTGTGAGTCCGCGGTGGACATCGTCGCGGCGAGAATGCCGGACAGAACGATTCCCGCGATAATGGCAGCAATAACGCCATGCCTGCTCAGAAGCGAGGAGATCTCTACAATGATCGTCTCGGAATTTGAGCCCTCCAGCATCGGAATCGAGCCGTTTCCGGACATGGCCAGTCCGACGATACCGATCAAAATAGCAACGCCCATGGAAATGACGACCCAGATAGACGCAACCCGGCGGGAAAGCGTCAGCTTGGAATCATCTTTGATCGCCATAAAGCGAAGCAGAATGTGAGGCATGCCGAAATAGCCCAGACCCCACGCAAGTGTAGAGAGGACTGTGATCGGACCGTACGCAGACGCCGTTTTGCTGGCTGCGTCATAGGTCTGTGACATGCTGAGATACCCGGGCAGAGAGCTGGCATTGCTGATGACTGCGCCCATTCCGCCCGCCGCGCTGATTCCGAACAGAAGAATCACGATCAGTGCGACCGTCATAATGATACTCTGCAGAAAATCCGTCGTGCTGGCCGCAAGAAATCCGCCAAGCGTCGTGTAGACAATAATAACAATCGCGCTGACGATCATTGCCGTGTGATAGTTTACGCCAAACAGGCTTGCAAAAAGCTTTCCACACGCAGCAAATCCTGATCCCGTGTACGGAATAAAGAAAATGATAATAATAAATGCCGCAATCAGCATCAGAATTCTGTTTTTGTCCTGATAACGGTCAGAAAAGAATGCCGGAAGCGTGATCGATCCTGTGCGCTCTGTGTAGCGGCGCAGCGGCTTGGCCACGATCAGCCAGTTCAAATATGTACCGACGGCAAGTCCGATGGCCGTCCAGCCGACATCTGCGACACCCGAAATATACGCTACGCCTGGAAGTCCCATCAGCAGATAGCTGCTCATGTCAGAGGCTTCCGCGCTCATTGCTGTGACAAAAGGTCCGAGTTTTCTTCCGCCAAGGTAAAAATCACTGACATTTTCGTTTCTCTTTGCCATCATCAGTCCGATGACAATCATGCCGACCAGATAGATGATCATGACCAGAAGAATCCCGATCGTTGATGAATTAACCATTTCTCATTACCCCTTCTATAAAAAAATCAACTTTATCAGTTTATCACAGAAGACTAAATTACACAATTCAATTATAATGAAAACCTTGTACCATAAACAAAATATGCAGTCAAAAAAGGACTTCACAACCTCCTGTCATGAAGTCCCGTTAATCTGCGATTGATTTCCTTTGATCTGCCGCGTCTGATCCTTTGTATCGTCATGCGCGATCCTCCGGATGAAAGTTTCCAGCTCCTCCTCGCTTCCCTGGAACTCATCTGCCTCACATTCATAGAGCGAATTTTCTGTCCGGATCAGAAACAAGCTGCCGTCAAATGCGGCCGTGATCATCTCCGACGTCTCAATATAAGTCCCGTCCGGATAACGAGTGCTTCCCTCAATAAAGCCGCAGATGCGGTTCCCCTTGATTGTCCATTCATAGATCAGCATAGTATTGATCCCTCCCCTTTATGAATCAATGAACTTTTCCCCAAAAAGATACGGACTGATACGCCTGACGTAAACCCCATTTAAGTGTCAAGTGTAACAGTCCTGTTCAGATAATCGGGGTGACAGGATTCGAACCTGCGACCTCACGGCCCCCAGCCGTGCGCTCTAACCAAACTGAGCCACACCCCGCTGTATCAGAATATACTCCGGTTTTCGTGATATGTCAAACGTATTTTTTCTCTCGCAGCTGGTTCTTTTTTTCGTTCGCTTCAATTGTACTTGTTCTCGGGGATCGTCTTCAGATTGATCAGTGCAATCTTTCCCCTGACCTCTTTGCCTTCTCAGGTAAGGTTATATGGATGTCTTTTGCCACAAAAAAGAGACCGGCTAAAGGTGGTTCCACATAGGGATTTTCTGTCCCCGAAAAATATCGGCATAGTCATGTAGGCGTGGCTACGCCGTTTTTTCTTTTGACGGCGGTATAAATTCTCCGATACAGTTCCAAAGTATCTTTATGTGCTGTACCTTTTTACCGCCTATGCGTTCTGCTTTGTAAATATATATCTTGTCAACAAACTCTCTGATAATCTCTGCATTCAGCTCCTGCACATCCTTGTACTTCTTTACAAGCCGGATAAATGAATCGGTGTTTACGGCTGCTTCCTGTTCGTGTCCAATGTACTCCTGAAGCTTCTTGATACGGTCTTTAAGTTCAGTCTGCTCATTCTCGTATGTTTCGGAAAGCTTCATAAACCGTTCATCAGAAATCTTACCATCAACATTGTCCTCATAGAGCTTTTGAATGATGTCATCCAGTTTATGGATCCTTGTCTGCGACTGATCAAGTTCACGCTTTGCTTCACGGAGCCCTCTGTCGGTCTCAGCCTTGGATTTCTTTGTAATCATCTCTACAAACTCTGCTTCATTCTCCCTGACATATCCTGTTATCTCCCTGATACCTGAAAGCAGCAGTTCCTCGATAACGGAATTGCGGATCTGATGAGATGTGCAGATGTGCTTACCTTTCTTGCGGTAGGTTGCGCAGACCATGTACTCGCTGTTCGGAAGCTTTCTTCCTCTGACCTGATAGAGCTTGGCTCCGCAGTCGGCACAGAATACCATTCCTGACAGTATCGGCATCTCGCCCATCGGCGTAAGCCTGCGTCTTCCGTCACGGATACGCTGGACGATATCAAAAGTCTCTTGATCGATGATCGCTTCATGGGTATTCTTGAATACCTGCCACCCGGACGGATCATTGTGGAGCTGCTTCTTTTGCTTGTATGACTTACGGTAGGTCTTGAAGTTTACCGTATGCCCGAGATACTCCTGCCTTGTAAGGATATGGGAGATGGTACATGAACCCCAGTAGTATTCCCCGGCATCCTTCCTGTTATCCGGCGGATTGATGCCGTTTGCCTTGGCATGGGCTGTAGGATTCATGATATGTCTGGATGTGATCTCCGTTGCTACCTGCGACACTCCGTAGCCCTGAACGCACAGATGAAGTATATCCTTTACAACTTCTGCAGCTTCCTCATCAATAATCCAGTGAAGCTTGTCTTCCGGGTCTTTGATGTAACCGTATGGAGGATTTGTGCAGAGCGGCTTCCCTGCCTGACCTTTAGCCTTGAATACAGCCCGTATCTTTCGGCTTGTATCCTTGGCGTAAAACTCGTTGAAGATGTTGATGAAAGGCGTCATATCGTTATCCATCTGATTATTGCTGACAACGCCGTTGTTGATAGCGATAAAACGGATATCCGCATTCGGAAAAATCATTTCCGTGTACATACCGACTTTTAGATAGTCACGACCGAGGCGGCTCATATCTTTTACAATGATCGTACCGTTTTTCTCCGATGTCCGTATGATAGGACAATCCTTGAAGTCCTCTGCGGCACTGACAGCATTCATGTAATTCATGTATTCCTCCCATCTGATCCACCACTCCGAGGGGGTCTGATAATCCCTACAGTGTTTATCTTTCCATAACGGCGTGTCAGTCTTTCACGCAAAATCGCGAAATGGAAAGTGAAAAAGTACAGGGGGCAGGGGCGGTGAAGATCCCCACGACCATATGTCAGGACAACGGCGGTGGGGCTTCACGCACGAAAACTTGTTTTCAAACGGGGTATTAACCCCCTGCGACCCGATAAATCCGTATAAACTGATACCAACATAGATAAACCTGGTGTATAATGTCTGTGATTTCATTCGATTTTTGCGATCAATTCAGACACGGCAGTGTGCAAGACCGCCGTGCTGCCTGACCGCAGGATCATTATTCTGTACCTGTCGCATTGATATGGATACCCTGAACCGCTTTTCTGCGGACAAGTTTTCCGTCAAGATACTCATAAGCAAGATATCCAATCTGCTCATGAGCAATAAACAGTTCCTTTAGTACGGTAACGGAGAAGGGCCTTCTCCTGACAATCCAGTAATATTTAAAGTCTCCGAACACTATCGGCATTGAGCCCGCTTCCTCAGACGGCATATATTCTGAGATGATAACCGGCTTGCCAATGATGGTATCGCTCGTGGCATTCCAGAGATAGTTGCCGTCATCGTCCTTCATGGTACGGAGTTTCAGGGCTGTATCGCTGTTCATCATCCATATGGCATTAGCACGGTAGTCAGGCTCCAATGCGTAGTAAAGGCTGATTATGTCATCAAAAGTGATGGCATCTGTGATAACGGCACGCTCCGCTCCGTTATCCTCATCGAGAATGCCTGTAGGCTCATCTGCTCCCTGACCATTGATAAAGCCGTTATACTCGGCTTTGGCAAAATTACGGGCAAGACAGGATTGTATAAAAATATTATGAACACCTTTAGGAGAAGAAAAAATGAGTAAATATGAGTTATTTTGCTTGATCTTTATGGCATTGGATGCTGATTGGGATGAGACTCACAATGAAGAACTGGGTCAATATTTAAGTGATGCGAACCCGTTTCTGTTCGCAGAGAATGTATCAGCTGTTCAGGATGTTTTCATAAAGTTCAGCAATTTCGTTGGCGACCGAGAGGTAAACAAGGCCAACAGTTTTTCTATTTCAAAAGAGTATATAGATTATTTGAATATACCTGCTGTAAGCGAATCCTTCTCTACGTTGGAACCCGAGCAGTGGAATGAATCTTTGGAAGAATATCTTTCAGTTGAGCATAAAGGATAATTGACCGACATAGTATCGGGATTCCAATTCGGAATCTCGATACCCGACTAACGCTTGCACATTAATACAATCAATCAAATTTGCCTAACAACAAAGGCTGATTGCGGTGCCAAAATGTCACCGCAAAAGAAAAGCTTATCAGAGGTAAAAGCCATGCAGGACATCAAAGGAAATGAACTTGTAGCAATAGACCACATAGAAAACCTTGTATGTTTGAAAAATATTATGGGAAGCTTCTGAAGCAGCTATCTATTGATTATAATTGCACTTCGGAAGATCTCCTCTCGACAGAAAATGTGATTACTGGCTCTGCACTAAATGAAGGGAGAAGAAGTTACAGTCCTGGTCATCCTTTTTTGGAGATGACAACACTGGGAAGAAATACGGTTATTATGGCAGATCCATGCCTGCATGATTTCCTTTTTGTCCTTTCCAAGGATATTGAGGGACACCGTCTTTTTGAACTGGATAATATCACAAAACTGAATAAGGAACTAAAAACGTATGGCTATCAGATGACACCGACACATCATATGTTCCTACCCTGCTTAAATGCCGAGCCCGAAAATCGCTTTCAGGTTAGATGGCTTTATGATGAGATTAACCCTTTCTACGGAGAGACCTGCGTTTTCCCAACGCAATTGCTTTCCCGAAACCATGCCCTATGCGACCTGACAGGATTGCTGTCATTGCACTTGATGGAGATACTATTATGGGTATGGCAGGATGCTCAGAAGATGCGCCGCATTGGCAACAAATAGGAATCGATGTTTTGCCGGAGTATCGTTCAAAAGGAATTGGCTCCTATCTTGTTACATCACTAAGGAACATAATTATTGAAATGGGTGATATACCTTTCTATGGTACCGCGGCTGCTAATATTCATCCACAAAACGTAGCATTGAAAAGCGGCTTTAGAGAAACTGAGGCAATAAAAATAGATAAAAAATAAACAGCCGATGGGGTAACGATTTGCTACTCCATCGGCTTTTTGTTTAAGCATTGGCGGTTTCCTTGTCGGTACGGATGATTATCTTTCCGTTATCATAATCCACATGGATCCTGTCTTCGACAGAGAAACCTATGGCTTCGAGCCATTTGCCTTTCATCTGAATTTTAGGAACTTCCGAGTATCTTCTGTCGGTGTATCTGGTAGAATACTGAACTTTGATTGTCTTTGTCATAGGTGACCTCCTTCAAGCGAAATGTGGATATAAGAGCCACTCCGGCTCGATATCCGATATCAAATTGTCATTTCCGCTTGAAGGCTGTCTGTCAAATGCCTGTAAAATCAGTGTTTCTCAAAAATCCCTATGTCCAACCCTCTAATTCCGATCTTTTTTCACCTGAACTGTTATCTGGTACTTATCTGCCTTTTTAAGTTTAAATCCGTTCTTGTGGCTGCATGGCGGCTGTTTCTTCGCCGTGCTGCCCGCTCGACGCCAGAGCGTCTCGCACGCGGGCGTTCGCCCTATCATCCCTCGCATATGCCCTCTGCGCATAAATGCGCGCGAGCATATCCTTCGGTCTGGCACGGCTCAGTGCTTTCGCGTCAGTTGTTGACGAGCATGTCTTCGTCGTTCCAGCTGTAGAGCTCGCGCACCTGTTTTCCGACCTGCTCGGACTCGTGCTCCAGCGCGCGCTGACGCATCGCGTTGAAATGTGCCTGTCCGCCTGCGGACATCTCCAGCAGGAAGTCCTTCGCGAAGGTTCCGTCCTGGATGTCAGACAGAATCTTCTTCATGGTCTTTCTTGTCTCGTCTGTGATGATCTTCGGCCCTGTAATGTAGTCGCCGTACTCAGCTGTGTTGGATACGGAATAACGCATTCCCTCAAAGCCGGACTCGTAGATCAGGTCGACGATCAGCTTCATCTCATGAATGCACTCGAAGTACGCGTTTCTCGGATCGTAGCCTGCCTCGACGAGTGTCTCGAAGCCTGCCTGCATCAGAGCGGATACGCCGCCGCAGAGAACCGCCTGCTCGCCGAAGAGGTCTGTCTCTGTCTCGACGCGGAATGTGGTCTCCAGAAGTCCTGCTCTGGCGCCGCCGATTCCAAGGCCGTATGCCATCGCGATGTCTTTCGCTTTTCCTGTGTAATCCTGCTCGACCGCAATCAGGCACGGGGTTCCTCTGCCGCGCAGGTACTCACTTCTGACGGTGTGGCCCGGAGCCTTCGGCGCGATCATGGCGACGTCTACAAACGCCGGCGGGATGATCTGCTTGAAATGGATGTTAAAACCATGCGCAAACATCAGCATATTGCCTTCTTCCAGATTCGGAAGGATGTCGTTTTTGTAAAGCGAAGCCTGCTTCTCATCATTGATCAGGATCATGATGATATCTGCCTGCTTTGCCGCCTCTGCCGCGGTATAGACAGTGAGTCCCTGCTCCTCTGCCTTCTTCCAGGATTTGCTGCCTTCGTACAGTCCTACGCAGACGTCGCAGCCGGATTCCTTCAGGTTCAGCGCGTGCGCGTGACCCTGGCTGCCATAGCCGATAATCGCAATCTTCTTGCCGTCAAGCAGGGATAAGTTGCAGTCTTCCTGATAAAAAATCTTTGCTGACATGATTCATTCCTCCAATTTTCATTTCATGTTTCTTATATTGTGAAAGAGCAGCTGCCAGAGCCGGTACCGCTCTTGTGCACACGATGTGCGCTGCAGACAGCATCTTTATCTAAGACCTGCCTTAAAGATACGTCACGTCATCCATTCCGCGTGAGAGGCCTGTCAGCCCGGTGCGCGCGAGCTCCAGGATCTCATACCCCTCAAGCAGCTCCAGAAACGCGCTGAGCTTACTCTGCGAGCCGATCAGCTCGATGATCAGCGAGTTGAAGCCGACATCGACTATTTTCGCGCGGAAAATGTTGACAATATTTATGAGATTCTGCCGGTTCTCCTGAGAAGTCTTTACCTTGATCAGCATTAGCTCACGTGTGACGCTCTCATTCTCGCGAAGCACTTTCAGATCGCGGACATCCACCAGCTTTTCCAGCTGTTTCCCGAGCTGGTCAAGCGTCAGATCATCTCCGGAGCTGACAATCGTCATTCTGGAATATCTCGGATCAGCGGTCACGCCGACAGTCAGGCTGTCAATATTGTACCCTCTCCTTGAAAAAAGACCCGCGATACGGCTCAGGACGCCGGAAGAATTGTCCACCAGCAGCTGGTATATACGTTTTTTCATGATTAACTCATTCCTTTTGTCCGTTTTTATGTGCGGCGCTCTGCAGGATCAGACGCAAAAACGTCTGCATTTCCGTCTGCAGGCTGCACGAATCCATTCTACTCTCCGGGCTCAGGTTTGTCAATTATACCCGCTCATGAAATCGATTTCCAACCCGCTCATGAAATCGTTTTCCAAAAACCGTGTCGAGAGCGGAAATATTTATTCAAACAATTTACAGAATCCGGTAAATCATGTACAATTTCCCTATCCATCTCAGAAAGGAAGTTGAATCAATTGAAAGTGAAATCCGAACCAGGCAACCTTCTTGAACTATATCTCACTTTTGTAAAACTTGGGTGCGTCACATTTGGCGGCGGCTACGCCATGCTTCCGCTTCTGGAGCGCGAGCTGGCAGATCAGCGCGGATGGACGACGCTGGATGAGCTGCAGGATTATTTTTCGATCGGACAGTGCACGCCCGGCATCATCGCGATGAATGTGTCGACCTTTATCGGGCGAAAGCGGGCGGGAGTTCCCGGCGCACTGGCAGCGACGATCGGCTTTCTGACCGGACCGGTCGCCATCATTCTGGTCATTGCCGCCTTTCTGAAGAATTTTGCGGACATCGCAGTAATTCAGCACGCCTTTGCCGGGATCCGGGTCTGCGTGTGCGTTCTGATCCTGCAGGCAGTACTCAGGCTCTGGAAAAAATCCGTCATAGACGCGTTCTCGCTTCTCCTTTATCTTGCTGTGTTTGTCCTGAACGCGTTTTCCGGCATTCTTCCGGTCAAATTGCCGGCGGCAGTCCTCGTCATTCTGGCCGGCGCGGCAGGTCTGACCGCGTCGCTCATAAAAACACGGCGCGGCAAAAGCAGCCCGAAAGGAGGCAGATCCTGATGACCACTCTCCTTCGTCTCCTGTTTGAATTTGCTAAAACAGGTCTTTTTTCGGTGGGCGGCGGCCTCGCCACACTGCCGTTCCTGTATGAAATTTCCAATAAAACCGGCTGGTTTTCTCACGCGGACATCGCGGACATGATCGCCGTCTCCGAATCGACGCCAGGCGCGATCGGAATCAACATGTCGACGTTCGCCGGCTTCCGCACGGCAGGCGTACCGGGCGGCATTACTGCCACACTGGCGCTTGCCGCGCCATCGGTAATCATTATCCTGATTATCGCGAAGTTTCTCGACCGGTTCCGCAGCAGCCGGTACGTAGACGGCGCTTTCTACGGTCTGCGCCCGGCGTCCATCGCGATGATTACGGCGGCCGGTCTCAATGTCGCAAGAATCGCGCTCGTAGATCTGGACGCCTTCCGGCAGACCGGCTCTCCTGCAGATCTTTTCATCTGGAAAGCACTGATTCTTGGCGTGCTGATCTTTCTTGCCGCAAGAAAACTGAAGTGGAATCCGGTGCTGCTGATCGCGATTTCAGCCGCTGTCGGCATCATTTTCCGCTTCTAGAACAAGTATCAATAAATCACACAGCCTTTTCTTCCGGCTTCCTTTACGCGGTACAGCGCCGTGTCAGCGTCCTTGAAAATGTCGCCCTTCGGGTTTTCTCTGTCAGAAAACGCCACGCCGACACTCAGGGAAACCGGCGGCAGATCGTCCTTCGGGTGCTGCAGAAGGTCATTGGCGTGACTGATTTTGTTGTAGACCAGCTGACGCATGGAGCTGTCCACACGGGTCATGACCACCGCGAATTCATCCCCGCCGATTCGGCAGATGATATCGACAGACCGGAAGCTGTTTTTCAGGATTTCCGCCACCCGCTTCAGCACACGGTCCCCGATCGCGTGGCCATACGTGTCATTGACGGATTTGAAATAGTCCACATCAATCAGCAGCAGCGCGATGTGTTCCGTATCCGCGCTCTCCATCCAGAGGTCATAGGCGCCCCTGTTGAACAGGCCTGTCAGCGCGTCATGGGACGCCTCGTGGCTCAGCCGCTCGCGCGCCTCCTGATTTTCTTTCAAAATCTTGTTATAGATACGTGTGACAAAGCGCAGCTCCTCGACGCCCGTCGGCGGAATCGTCTCCTGCTTCTGCATTTTTTTTACCATATTGGTGAGCGGTTTTCTGATCATCTGTGTGATCATCACCACGATCCCCAGCATGATCAGCAGCAGGACGATCGTCAGAGCTGTCTGGATTTGGACCAGCATCGACAGCTTTACAGAGGCCTGCTCCAGTTCCTGGCTGGAAGACCGGATCAGCGCCTGCGTACAGAGCCGGACGCTCTCCCGGATGCGGTCCTTGTAGTGCATGTAGTTATTGTCAAATACATACGTCTCCGCCGCGCGTCTGAGTTCCTCGGGTGACATCTCTTTTTCTTCTGGCGTAAGCTCGATTGATTTAATTTCCTCCGGAATTTTATTCAGGTCATAATTGCCGCTTTCAATTGTCAGCCGCATGGCGTGATTTTCCACGTCGATCAGCTCATTGGAGAGCTTCAGGGCCGCGTTCAGGTTTTCCAGCGCGGTCAGGTCACTGCTGCCTTCCAGCAGCTTGTCGAGGCCTTCCACCGCGTTGTCTCTGCGTCTGGTCACCTGTACTTCTTCAATAAAATCGTTCAGGTATTCTACTTCACCGGTGACGACGAAACAGCGCACACGGTCCGTCAGATAGTCAGAACCGGATTCCATGTCCGATGCGGCCATCTGCGAGGCAATATAGCGGTCACTCGCCTTTTCCATGCGCTGGTAACCTGCAGTGACCGACAGGTCCGCGACCAGCAGCGCCACAGATGCGATGATTGTAATGATCAGGAAGAAGATAGACGCCGTCTTCAGCTGAATACCTGTCTGCTCGTTTCCGTGATCCTGCGCGGCGTGCAGATCTGTTACTTCTGATACCGGCGTTTCCTGATTGTGACGCAGCACATTCAGTCTCGCCTTCTGGGCGATCACCTCTCCTTCTGAGGGTGACGCGCCTGCAGTACTTTTCTCTCCCTGGGCATGCGCATTAGCGAGATCTGCCTCCTTCTTCTGCAGGATAAAGGCCTCAAATTCTTCCGCGGGAACTGGTTTTGAGAAAAAGTACCCCTGCACAATATCACAGCCAAGTAACTTGAGGGCATGCAGCTGCTCTTCTGTCTCCACCCCTTCCGCAATAACGGGTACGGACAGGAAATCAGAGATGCCGATAATGACCTCCAGCATGTGGGTGTTGCCGCCCTCCTGGAAGGCATTTCGGATAAACTGCATATCCAGCTTCAGCGCGTCGACCGGCAGGCTGGAAATCATGTGCAGGGAAGAATATCCCGTCCCGAAATCATCCATTTCCACCTGGAAGCCCAGACTGCGCAGATGCTCTACCGTACGGATGATCCGCTCCGCGTCCTGCGTGTAGGCAGATTCTGTTACCTCAAGCAGAAAATCCTTACCGGTCAGCGAGAATTCCCGCATAATCGACTGAAGCTTCTCGGCGAGATTTGCGTCAAACAGATCGATTCTGGAAACATTTACCGATACCGGCACGGAGTAGTGCAGACGGTCCTTCCATTCCCGGATCTGCCCCGCGGCTTCTCTCCAGACATACATATCAAGCCGCTGAATCAGACCGTTTTCTTCAAACAGGGGAATAAAAATACCCGGGCTGATCATGCCGAACACAGGGTGAATCCACCTGACCAGTGCCTCCGCGCTTGTCAGAACCGGCGTGTCCGGACGGATGTCAAACTTCGGCTGATAATACACCTGGAACTGATTCTCGGCGATCGCAGCCGGGAAATCCTCAATCAGCTGCTCCATGTACAGCTGATGGTCATGCAGGCTCTTATCGTAATACGCGATGGTCTTCGTAAAGCTTCCCTTTACGGTGTCTGCCGCCATCTTCGCGCGGTCAAAACGCTGCTCAATATCGATCTCCCGGTTCACATTGGAATAGATGCCCAGGCGCAGGCGCACCCGGTTCTCAGCTGTGCCGTCGTCTATCAGTCCGGCGGCCGCCTGCTCCATGATCTGATCGTAATCTTCTCTGTGCGGGCAGTAAACCATGAAGGTATCTGCCTCCCTGCGGCAGACGATTCCGCTGTCGTCCTTAACAGACGCGAGCAGCTGGTCGCCGACCTTTTTCAGGACCTCGTCGCCGTATGCCTTTCCGTAGCGGTCATTGATCATGTGGAAATGATTGACATCCACGATACAGGCATCCATTTCCAGATCCTTATGAAACTGGTCGAACTGCAGTGCGTAGCGATAGAAATACTCTTTATTATAGAGGCCCGTCAGGACGTCCCGCTCCGTGTAACGGATCGTGTCCCGGTCCTCGGAGAGCTCTATGGTGCGACGCAGCCTGGCCAGGACTACTCCGACAGCCGGATACGGCTTCGGAATGAAATCAATCGCGCCCAGCTCCAGACTCTCGATCTCCGTCTCCTTCTCTGCTGTCGTGACGATAATCGGGATATCGGAAATGGTGTCATCCTCTTTGACAACCTTCAAAACATCCAGGCCGGACATCACCGGCATCATAATATCCAGAAGCACCAGAGAGAGCGTCTCCCTGTACGCGCGGATTTTTTCAATCGTCTCCGCTCCGTCGCACGCGAAAATAATCTCATATTCCGAGTTCAGCATTCCGCCCAGTATTTCGCGATTGATGAATTCATCATCCGCAATCAGGATCTGCCGTTTTCTGTTGTCTGACCGGGTATGATCATTTATTTTTGACATAAACCGATAACACCTCCCGTACAAGAAGAAACTTGATTATCCTGCCTTGCGCAGGCAGCAAACACACTCAACGTGAACGCCCATTGAAAACTGGTCAAATGGCTGTGCCAGCTCCAGCCTGTACCCCTTATTGCAGAGCACGCTCAGATCCCTGGCCAGCGTTGACGGGTTGCAGCTGACGTAAATGACGCGCGCCGGACTGATCTGTGCAATCGTCTCCAGCAGCTGCGCGTCGCAGCCTTTCCTCGGCGGATCTACGACGACGACGTCCGCGCGAAGATTCCTTTCCACGATCAGGCGCGGAATCACTTCTTCCGCTTTTCCCACAAAAAACTCCGCGTTCTGTATTCCATTTAACGCGGCGTTTCTTCTGGCGTCACCGATGGCCTGCGGCACAATTTCGACGCCGTAAACTGTCCTGGCGTGCCTTGCCAGAAACAGAGAGATCGTTCCAATCCCGCAGTAGAGATCAAACACGGTCTCCTTACCGGTCAGCCGCGCGCACTCCAGAACCTTGCGGTAAAGTCGTTCGGTCTGCCGCGGATTCACCTGATAAAATGACAGCGGTGAAACCGCGAACTGAACATCCTCCAGACAATCCATCATGTACTCCCGGCCCCATATTACCTGGCAGGATTCTCCCATGATGACATTCGTCTGATTTCGGTTGACGCTATAGGAGATGCTGACAATTCCGCAGTCCAGCGCGGCAAGCCGCCCGGAAAGCTCTCTGCTTCGCGACAGCTGATTCGCGTTAATCACCAGGCAGACCAGCACCTCATCTGTATAATAGCCGCACCGGATCAGGACATGCCGGACAACCCCGCGGTGAAATTCTTCGTCGTAGGCACTGATATGAAACTGCTTCATCCAGCAAAGAATTTCCTTCAGAATGAGATTGTTTTTGTCATGCCCGATCAGGCAGGAGATGTCCGTGTCAAATCCATCGCCCTCCGGACCGGCAGACGTGCGCAGCAGCGGCACAATCCTGTGGCTGTGCGCAGCAAAAAAACCCGCAATAAGCCGCCCCTCCCGGTCACGCCCGATCGGAAACTGCGCCTTGTTGCGGTAGTGGAAGGGATCGTCCATGCGGACGAGCGGCTCCATTGGCGGATCCGCGATACCGCCGATCCGTATCAGATCATTCTTTACTTTTTGTTCTTTCCAGATACACTGCCCTTCATATGAGAAGCTCTGCAGCTGGCAGCCTCCGCATGGGCCTGCCAGTGAGCACGGCGGCTTTTCGCGGTCCGGCGAAGGCTCGATCACTTCCAGGAGTTTTGCGTAGGCGTAATGCTTTTTTGCCTTCATGATCCTGACAGACACCAGGTCTCCCGGCACCGCGTCCCTCACAAAAAGTGTAAAGCCTTCCGCCTTGCCGATTCCTTCCCCGTCGAGGCCGATATCTGTAATTCTGACCACTGCCGTGTCATTTTTCCTGAATTCCATGTCCGTCCCGACCTATTGTATCATCCTGTTGTTTTCCGCACATTAGATTCCAGTGTGCGGTTAAAACCGAGCCACTCCACCGTGCTCTTTTCATTTGCCTGAAAGAGCTCCTTTAATGTTTCCATTCTGGCGTCGGTAATATCAGCCAGACTGAGCGCCAGCGCCTCCGCGAGCGCGGGTTTCTTTGGGGAGCCGTACTCCAGCTCGCCGTGATGGGCGATGACGCAGTGCTTCAGCTCATTTGCCAGACGCGGCGGAAAATCCGGTATCTTTGCGATCGCGTCGTGAATCATCTCCGTCCCAATCACAATATGCCCGAGCAGCTGCCCTTCATCCGTGTAGGAGTTTTCCGGAAAAGCGGAAAGCTCTCTCACCTTGCCGATGTCATGGAGAAGTGCCGCCGAGAGCAGAAGGTCTCTGTTGAGCACCGGATAAGATTCCGCGTAAAAATCGCAGAGCCGCGCCACGGAAAGTGTGTGCTCCAGAAGGCCTCCGATAAAGCCATGATGGATTGATTTCGCTGCAGACCCGTCGCAAAATCTGCGGACAAACGTCTGGTCTTCGACGAAAAACTGCGTCAGCACCTGTTTCAGATATGGATTCTGGATGCTCTCAATCATCTGGCACAGCTCATGATACATCGACTCGATATTTTTCTCTGTTGAGGGCATGTAATCAGCCGGATTATACTCTCCCTCCCTGGCCTTTCTCGCCCGCTTGATGGAGATTTGCAGCGCGCCGTTATAATTGGTCACGTCACCGACGACGTCAATAAAATCGAGATCCGAAAACTCCTCGATCCCCGGGGAATCCGGATCCCAGATTTTTCCGTTCAATGTGCCGGTCTTGTCCATCAGGACGACATTGTCGTATGGCCTGCCGTTTTTTGTCACCGCGCTCTGGCGGTATTTGCACAGATAGATGCCGGCCGCTCTGCTGCCGGCATCCAGCTCACTGATAAATTTCATAAAATCAAATACGTCCTTTCCGCCGTATTCCAATGACAGCCAGAAACCATCCGGTCTTCCCTTGCGGCAGCCATTCCGCGGAGTACATCTTACCCCTTGCGGCAGCCATTCCGCATAGTACATCTTATCCTATGCGGCAGCCATTTCGCAGAGTCCTTCAGATTTCTGACAACGTCATCTCAAACTTCATTTCTTCATATCCGTCCACACCCTTGCGCATAGCTGTCAGTGTAACGGTCTGTCCCGGCTCACATTCACTCAGAAACGCCGTAAACTCTCCTGCCGAGACGATATCTGTGTCATCCGCCTTTGTGATCACATCCAGCTGCATCAGGCCCGCCAGCATTGCCGGCGCGTCTGTCTGTGTCTCCAGCACGATCAGGCCGGAAGGCAGCCCTGTCTTCCTGTGAACAGCCCCTGTCACGGTTTCTCCGCGGATTCCCGCGAAGGCTCTTGGCTCGTCATTGGACAGCGTGTCAATCAGGCTGGTGATTTCCGAGATTCCAAGTGCCTGCACGATGCTTCCGGATGAGCCGCCCAGCGACTGGCAGATTACGCCGACGACTCTTCCGTCCAGATTGATCAGGACGCCGGAGCCGGTCTGGCTTCCCTGGATATCTGTGGTGAACAGGTGATAGTGCGTATCATAAAGCGACAGCTCACTCCCCGCGGATGTAATAATGCCCGCGGAAATCATCCCTTCGTAGCCCATCGGACTGCCGACAGCTATGACCGGTTCTCCTCTGCCAAGCGTATACGAAGTCCCAAGCTTCGCGATCTGCAGAGACCCCTGCGTCGATTCATCGACCGAATCTTTTTCTGCCCGGATGACCGCCAGGCCTGTATTGGCGTCTGAACGGATCTTTTCTGCCCCGGCCTCTGCCTGACTGGAAAAGCGGACAGTAATTTCCTCTGCATCCTCCAGCGCCGCATTCTCCGTCAGAATATAGTAGGTTGTGTCATCCTCAGCGATCAGGACGCCCGTAACCTGCTGCGCGTTTTCGTAACTCTCATTGAAGTAGTCTAATTCATTCTGTATGCCGAATACCTGCACCAGGAATTTTTCACTGTCTGCCGCGATGAAATTCATGCGTTTCTGGAGTTCCCGGTACTGCGCCACGGGATCCTGCGTCTCTTCCGGCTCCTCTTCGGGCTCCGGTGTCTCCTCCGGCTCCTCTGTCGGCTCAGGCGTGGGCGTCGGCGTCGGCGACGGGGATGGCGTGGCCGTGGGCGTCGCAGAAGACGCACGCTCACCGTCAGAAGAATCTTTGACATCCGAATTGTCCTCAGTACTGTCTGCAGAGACGCTCACCCGCCCCTTTTTTTGCCCGGACTCACCGACCAGCCGGTTTGCGACAGGACAGACCTTCACAAAGACGAAGGCCGCGATTACCCCGGCCGCCGCCGCGCCGATCACAAGCTGAATGATGCGCAAAACGGTCTTTCTGCGGTCCCGCGGAGGCTTGATCACCTCTTTGATAAACGGATATTCTTTCTGATCCTGTTTCTCTCTGTCCGAAGGATTCTGCTGCATAACTATTCCACCCAATACGAACGTTATGTTTTCGAGAAAAAAGAAGCCAATAATTTTATTTATTCTATCAGATGATTATGAACGAACTGTTAAGAAAATGGTTCATATTTTCATGTTTTGTGGTAAACTGAAAATATGAACGAAAAAGCACTGAATACATTGGAATTTCACAAAATTACAGACCGCCTCTCGTCGCTTGCCACCTGTCCACTCGGGCAGGCGGCCTGCAGAGCGCTGAAGCCTCTTAGTGAGCTGACGGCGATCGACCAGCTGCAGGAAGAAACCTCGGCCGCGCTGGGGAGGCTGTTCCGAAACGGCACCCCTTCCTTTGGCGGCGCGAAGGATATTTTTATGTCATTCAAACGGCTGGAAGCAGGCAGTCCGCTCTCTGTACACGAGCTTCTGATGACTGCCGATCTTCTGGAGACTGCCGGCCGCGCGAAGGCTTACGGGCACGCAGACGAAAAAGCAGAGCCCGACTGTCTCACGCCGGTCTTCCAGGCACTGGAGCCCCTGCCGCTGCTCTCCTCAAGAATCCGGCACTGCATTATATCCGAGGAGGAGATCAGCTCCGACGCGAGTCCGGAGCTGCGCAGGATCCGCCGCGCCATCCGCACAAACGCCGACCGGATCCGCACACAGATGACGGAGCTGATGAACGGCTCGCTTCGCACGTATCTGCAGGATGCCGTCGTCACGATGCGCGACGGGCGGTACTGCCTGCCTGTAAAAGCGGAATACCGCGCGTCGGTGCCAGGCATGATTCATGACCAGTCTTCCACCGGGGCGACGCTTTTCATTGAGCCCATGGCAATTGTGCGGCTCAACAATGACATCCGCGCGCTCGAGATTCAGGAGGAGCGCGAAATCGAGCGGATTCTCGCGGAGCTCTCGGAGGAGACAGCCGTGTACAGCGGCCAGATCCGCCAGAACCTGCAGTATCTGGTATCGCTCGACTTTATCTTCGCCCGGGCAAAGCTCGCCATGGACATGAACGCGACCCGTCCGCTCCTGAACAGCGACGGAATCATCGAGCTGCGGAAAGCCCGGCACCCTCTCATTCCCAAAGGCGACGTCGTCCCGATCGACATCAACCTCGGAAAAACGTTTGATCTTCTGATCGTGACAGGCCCGAACACCGGCGGAAAGACGGTTTCCCTGAAGACCATCGGCCTGCTGACGCTGATGGGGCAGGCAGGACTTCACATCCCGGCGCTGGACCGCTCCTCTGTCGCTGTTTTCCGGGAGGTATACGCGGATATCGGCGACGAACAGAGTATTGAGCAGTCGCTGAGCACCTTTTCATCACACATGACAAACACGGTCTCCTTTCTGGAGAAAGCAGACCGCGATTCCCTCGTGCTGTTCGACGAGCTCGGCGCGGGAACCGACCCGACCGAGGGCGCCGCGCTTGCGATCGCGATCCTGCAGTATCTGCACCAGCAGGGGATCCGCACGATGGCCACGACGCATTACAGCGAACTGAAGCTCTACGCGCTTCAGACAGAGGGCGTAGAGAACGCGAGCTGTGAGTTCGATGTCAGTACCCTGCGGCCGACCTACAAGCTGCTGATCGGCGTTCCCGGGAAAAGCAACGCGTTTGCGATCTCAAGGCGCCTGGGACTGCCGGATCACATCATCGAGCTGGCGCGGACAAAGATCGATGAGCAGGACGCTTCCTTCGAAGATGTTCTCTCCTCTCTTGAGGAACGAAGACTCGCGCTCGAGCGCCAGTACGCGGATCTCGCGCAGGCGCGGGCAGATGTGGAGGACGCACAGAAAAGCTGGGAAGACCGGCAGCGCCGTCTGAACAACGCCAGAGACCGCGTCATACGCGAGGCAAACGAGGAAGCGCGCGCAATCCTGCAGAGCGCGAAGGACTACGCAGACCAGACGATCAAGGACGTCCGGAAGCTGGGAAGCCGCGCGGGCAGTCTGAACGAGCTTGAAAAACGCCGGAGCGCGCTTCGCGGCGAAATGAGCAAGCATGAGAAAAAGCTGGCGGCACAGCCGGCGCGGCGCACTTCAAAGGAGCTGCGTCCCGAAGACATCCGGCCGGGTGATTCCGTCAAGGTACTCAGCATGAACCTGAAGGGAATCGTCGCATCCACCCCGGACAGCAAAGGCAACCTCTTCGTGCGGATGGGAATCATGCGGACAAAGGTCAACATCAATGATCTGGAGCTTCTGACCGAACCGGAGATTCTGACGGAAGGCAAGGCATCGCCGCAGAAGCCCGCTCCAAAGAAAAAAACGCCCGGTGCTTTTGGGAAAAGCGGCGGCACAGGCGCCTCCAATATCCGCATGGATAAATCTATGTCCGCCGGGATGGAAATCAACCTGCTCGGAAAAACAGTGGATGAAGCATCCGCTGCACTCGATAAATTTATTGATGATGCTTATCTGGCCCATATATCAACCGTGCGGATCATTCATGGAAAAGGAACTGGCAGGCTGCGCGAGGGCGTTCACACGTATCTGCGCTCTCACCGCCTCGTAAAAAAATTCCGCCTCGCCGAATTCGGTGAAGGGGACGCCGGCGTTACCATTGCCGAGCTGCGCGAGTAACAGAGAACGCATCAAGAATCGAAAGGAATCCATATGACCACCAGACAGAAAATACTGATTGTAGATGACGATCAAAATATCGCGGAGCTGATTTCGCTGTATCTGACAAAAGAATTATACGACAACCGGATCGCAAATGACGGGCGGGAGGCGCTGCAGCTGTTCCGTGAGTTCGAACCGGACCTGATTCTTCTGGACATCATGCTTCCGGGGATGGACGGCTATGAGGTCTGCCGCGAAATCCGCCACACCTCAAATGTGCCAATCATCATGCTCTCGGCAAAGGGAGAGGTTTTCGACAAGGTGCTGGGACTGGAGCTCGGCGCGGATGACTATATCATCAAACCGTTTGACTCAAAGGAGCTTGTCGCGCGCGTCAAGGCGGTTCTGCGCCGCTACAAGAACCAGCAGGCAGCTCCGGCGCCCGCAAACGGCGAGAAGGTCGTGCAGTGCAAGGATCTGATTATCAATCTGACAAACTATTCCGTCAATTATAAGGGCAAAAACATCGACATGCCGCCGAAGGAACTGGAACTCCTGTACTTCCTGGCTTCCTCTCCGAATCAGGTGTTTACACGGGAGCAGCTGCTTGACCACATCTGGGGATACGAGTACGTCGGTGACACGAGAACGGTAGACGTCCACATCAAGCGTCTGCGCGAAAAAATTCATGACAGTGACAGCTGGTCAATCGGCACTGTGTGGGGCGTCGGCTATAAGTTTGAGCTGAAACAGTAAGGAACCTTTTATGAAAAAAAAACTGCTTCTGAAAATTATACTGGCGTACTTCGCGACAGGCATTCTCTGCTTTCTGCTGATTTCTACGCTCGGCTCATCGATGATTTACCGGCGTATTGTCAGCGGCACGAGCCGCCGCCTGTACAATGAGGCAGTAAAAATCGCGAATTACAGCGGACGGCAGCTGATTGCGGATGAAGAATCCATGAACCGCTCTCTGTCCGGGCTGAAAACCATAGCCGTCTATGAAAACGCCAGAATCTGGTATATCAGCCCGCAGGGTGAAATCCTGCTGGACACGGATGACGCGCACAAGCCCGGCTCGAGCGAGGTTCTCAATGGCTTTAATCCCGTTGCGTTCGGCACAAATTACTACACGCTGGGACGTTTTTTTAATTATTTTGAATCTGATATGCTCAGCGTCATGGTTCCTGCGGCCAGCGGCCTGCAGATCCGCGGCTACCTCGCGATCCACATTCCCGTCACGGAGCTGGTGGCAGAACGCGAGTCCATCGTGCGCGTCGTATTGCTGATTTTCCTGATTCTGTATGCCGTCATTCTCCTGTATGCGTGTTATGTAATCTGGGCTTCCTATCGTCCGCTGCTCAAAATCATACAGGGCGTAAAAGAATGTGCCGGCGGAAATCTGGAACGCAAGATCGACGTCAACACGAACGACGAATACGGCGACCTCGCCCAGTCCATCAATTTCCTGCTGACCGAGCTCCGTGAAAGTGAGGAATCGCAGCGCGCCTTTATCTCAAATGTCTCACATGACTTCCGCTCTCCTCTGACTTCCATCAAGGGTTATGTACAGGCCATGCTGGACGGAACCATCCCTACTGAAATGCAGGAGCGCTATCTCAACATCGTCCTGAACGAGACGAAACGTCTGGAGAAGCTGACAAGCGGCATCCTGATGCTGAATAATATCAATAACAAAGAGACGCAGCTGGATATCAGCACCTTTGACATCAACCGGGTGATTAAGGATACCTCTGCGTCCTTTGAGGGAACCTGCATGGCGCGCCAGATCTCGATCGAGCTTATCCTGGCCGGCGCCGAGCTGTCTGTCAGCGCCGATTACGGAAAAATCCAGCAGGTTCTCTACAACCTGCTGGACAACGCAATAAAATTCAGCTCCAATCACTCTGTGATCCAGATCGAGACCTCGATCCGTCATGACAAGGTTTATATCTCCGTAAAAGACCACGGGATCGGCATTCCTCCCTCAGAAATCACGAAGATCTGGGAGCGTTTTTATAAAATTGACGCCTCCCGGGGCAATGACACAAAGGGAACCGGCCTCGGTCTGGCAATTGTCCGCGACATTATCAACGCCCACGGGCAGACCATCGACGTGATCAGCACGGAACAGGCCGGCACAGAATTCATCTTCTCACTGGCGCGCGGATAAACAAACAGCATTCCCCGCGCCCGTTCTGTCCGGAATCCCGGCATCAGACTGACGGCTGGCTGCGGCTTCTGACCTTATAAAGCTCGTCTGTCTGCGGCCGGTCCAGATACCGCATGTCCTCTCCGTTTCGCAGAATCCTGTCTCTGCCGTCTGTCATCCGGCCGATGACAGACGCCGGAATACCTGCCTCGCGCAGCGCTTCGGTCACTGCCTGAGCGTCCTTCGCCGCGATCAGCATTGAGCCGCTGGACATGATCTGGTAGGGGTTCAGGTCAAAAAACTCACAGATTTCTATCGTCTCCTGACGGACAGGAATCGTCCTCAGATCAACGGTCAGGCCACAGTGCGCCGCCTCTGCCATCTCCCAGAGCGCGCCAAACACGCCGCCTTCCGTAATATCATGCATTGCCCTCGCGCCTGCGGCGCGCGCAGCGCGCGCGTCAGCCACAACAGACAGATGCCGCGAAAAAGAAGCCGCTTCATCGACCAGTTCCGGCGTAAAACGCCGCAGAAGTTCTTCCCTGTGGTCAGCCGCGAGAATAGCCGTCGCCTCCAGACCGATCCATTTCGTGACGATCAGCGCGTCACCCGGCTCGATTTCCCGGGGATCCAGCAGCTTCCCATCCGGGACACGCCCGATTCCGGTCACGGTAATCAGCGGCTGATTGACTGCCTCTGTAACCTCTGTGTGGCCGCCGATAATCTCCATGTTCAGCTGCTCGCAGATCTGCTCTGCCTCCCGAACCATCTTCCTGATATCCTGCTCTTCAATCTCCGGCGGCAGCAGCGCCGTCAAAAGGACAGCAACCGGATCCGCGCCGGAAGCCGCCAGGTCATTTGCCGTCACATGAATGGCCAGAGAGCCGATCTCTCCGGTCGTCCCCGTGATCGGATCGGTTGAAAACACAAATATTTCTGACGCGTCAGCGCGTACCGCCGCGCAGTCCACGCCCACAGCGGGTCCCGAGAGCACTTCCGGCCTGCGGTGCGCGATCTGTCGGATCACCGAGCGCTCCAGAACACTCTCCGGCAGTTTTCCTATCTTCATGACTGTATTTCCCTCGTATAGTATTTTCTATTGTCTCATCAGCTCTTTCAGCCGATGGCCGCCTTGACTGTTCTTTCAGCCGATGGCCGCCTTGACAGCCTCGATATCATTTGTCTGAATTGCCTGATCCATGCGCTCAATAAAATCATCCGACGCGCCAAGTGTACCAATATGATACGTCAGCGGTGACATGCTGTATTCGCTGCTGTTGATCTGGATCTCGTCAACCTTCTCACCGTTCTGATAGACCAGCTTCCAGGCCTCCGTCTCCAGCCCGTTTCTGCCGCCGGTTGCTGTGATATCACCGGCCTCCAGCTCATTGTCATATACGAACTGCGTCGTAAACTCCGTCTCATTAATCGTGCGGCTCTCAAACTCTATCGTCCTGGCCGGATCCCGGCTCTCTTTTCCGTACAGCTCAAAGGTTACATATCCGTCCTCCACCGCTCCATGGATATAGATCGGTGTGTCGGTGTCGTTTACGAAACAGAAGTTTTTCACATCATCGGCAATTGCCGCGTCAAAAGAGGGCAGAACATAGTTCACTGTCATGGAGTGGGGATATCGCTCAGACACCTCCAGCTCCGCCTCCAGGACGGCGCGGTAGAGTGTCGTAGATACCTGACAGATCCCCCCGCCAAAGGATTCCACGATTTCGCCGTTCTCGTAGGCGCCTGCCATCTCATATCCGTTTTCCTCGCTCGTCTCTCCTACCACCTGGTTAAAATCAAATTCTTCGCCGGGGTAGAGAATCGTGCCGCTGATCTTCTCCGCGGCCATGCGGATATTGTGGATGCGCGCCTCGTCACTTCCGGAGTAAGACGTGCTGCCGCTTCCGATCAGATCTTTTACGCCGGAGAGCGCATCGATGTTCCCGGTAGCCGGCACCACCTTGCTGACAAGCTCGATGCCGCCCAGGCCGCCGTGCCAGTCCTGTTCCAGATACGTGTGGATTTTTTCTGCGGATTCCTCGATCTGCACCTTCAGGCCGTCGACCTTGTCGACTGCTGTCATTGTCTGGTCATCATTCAGGACCATCGTGACCGGAACCGGCTCTGTGTTGATTTCATCCTGTTTCCCGGTCAGGGCAATGCGGATCGCCTTCTCATCAAAGGCCAGCCGGAGCGGGAGCACGATGCTGCCGTTTTCCTGCAGATACAGATCCGCCTGATATCTGCGGAGAACATTACCCTTCTGCCCGATCAGCATGGCGAGATCCACGACCTCCGGGTTTGTGCACGAAAGACCCAGCTCTCCTGCCGTAATCTCCGTCGAAGTGTCGCCCATAGTCAGGACGATCACATCGTCCGACAAGTCGGCAAGCTTCTGCTCATAGGCTTTCTGCACCTCGCTCTGCGCCATCCCCGTCACATTAATATCTTCCAGATAGACGCCCTCCGAGCAGGAATCCTGGTCCGGCGGCGCGGCCATTACAAGCTGCATCAGCACCGGCAGAACCATCACAACTGCCAGAATAACGGCAATGATAATGGTAATGAGTCTTCTCCTTCTCTGCTTCTTTTGATTCATAGAATCAGGCCTCCAAAACACAGTGATACAATTCAGAACAAAGTCCGCAATCAGACTTCTGCTCCTCTACCCCCTCAATCATGAGGGGATTGCGGACTTTGCGCGGCCCTGCTCGTCCAGTGGACGAGCGTTTAGGGCGGACCGAAGTGGAACGAAGACCGCTGCTGGTCACCGTCAGGTGACATCTTCCTTACAGCAGCGTGCGCATCCCCCGGAGGGTTTTACTATATAGAAAATTCTTAGGATTTCCTATATAGTAAAAAAGAGACCGCCACTGACGGTCTCATGTGAGCGCGAGACGGGATTCGAACCCGCGACCCCAACCTTGGCAAGGTTGTACTCCACCCCTGAGCCACTCGCGCGTATTGCGATCCGAACGTATCGAACCAACAAGCGTATACTACTATAATTCGGGTTTCTTGTCAAGGAAAAACGAACCATTTTTCCGGAATTTTTTTTGAACATTTTTTTGAACGCCAATTTTTTGTTTTGTTTCATAGGAAACACGAGGAATTTCCTATGAGATAAAAACAAAACGCTGCCGGGAAAAATTCCCGGCAGCACTGCTGTCTTTACTTCGCGTAATCAATTACGCGGCTCTCACGAATTACATTTACTTTAATCTGTCCAGGATAATCCAGCTCATCCTCTATTTGCTTTGATATATCTCTGGCAAGCAGCACCATGTCAGCATCTGAAATCTGCTCCGGCACTACCATAACGCGTACTTCTCTGCCCGCTTGAATTGCAAAAGATTTCTCGACTCCCTTGAAGGAGTTCGTGATGTTTTCCAGATCTTTCAGTCTGTTTGTGTAAGCCTCGAGGGTCTCTCTTCTCGCGCCCGGACGTGACGCGGAGATCGCGTCGGCCGCCTGCACGATGCAGGAAATCAATGACGTCTGCTCCACATCCCCGTGATGGGACTCAACCGCATTGATAACTATTTCAGGCTCCTTATACTTTCTGCAGAGGTCTGCGCCAATCTGGATGTGCGAGCCCTCTACTTCATGGTCAATTGACTTTCCGATATCGTGAAGAAGGCCGGCGCGCTTTGCCATGCGCACATCAAGACCAATTTCACCTGCCAGCAGTCCGCTCAGCTGCGCGACCTCTACCGAGTGGCGAAGTGCGTTCTGACCGTAGCTTGTGCGGAAAATCATGCAGCCCAGCAGTCTGATCAGCTCAGAGTGGATGCCGCGCACGCCAACTTCCATAGCGGCAGCTTCGCCTTCCTCGCGGATCCTGGCGTCGACTTCCTTCCGGGCTTTTTCGATCATCTCCTCGATCCTGGCCGGGTGAATTCTGCCGTCCAGAATCAGCTTCTCAAGGGCGATCCTGGCCACCTCGCGGCGGATCGGGTCGAAGGATGAAAGAATCACCGCCTCCGGCGTGTCATCAATAATCAGATCCACACCTGTGGCATTCTCGAGTGCGCGGATATTGCGTCCCTCGCGGCCGATGATCCTTCCTTTCATCTCGTCGCCTGGAAGCTGGACAACGGAAATCGTCGTCTCAGATACGTGATCCACAGCACACTTCTGGATCGCAGTGACGACGTACTCCTGCGCCTTGCGGCCGGCCTCGTCCTTTGCCCTGCTGACGTATTCCTTGTAAAGTCTGGCTGTGTCTTCCTTGACGTCTTCTTCAACAGTTTTTAAGAGGAAATCTTTTGCTTCTTCGGAGGTTAATCCGGAGATTCTCTCCAGCTCCTGTACGCGTTGTTCTCGTAATTCGTCGACCTGCTTTTCTTTCTTTCTGAGTTCTGCTTCTTTCGCAGTCAGATGGCTCTCACGGCGTTCCAGCGATTCCGCCTTTTTATCAACGGATTCTTCCTTCGCCAGGACGCGCTTTTCATACCTCTGCAGCTCTGCTCTCTGCTCCCGGTTCTCCTTTTCATGTTCGTTTTTGAGCTTTTCCTGCTCGTTTTTGAGCCGGATACTCTCTTCCTTCACTTCGAGGAGCGCCTCGCGCTTCTGAGACTCTGCGGATTTGATCGCCTCATCAATGATAGACCTTGCTTTTTCCTCCGCAGACCCGACTGTCTCAGAATCTTCTCTGATTTTGCGGGCTACTGCGGCCTTGCCTGCAAGCGGCACGGCGATCAGTATGGTGACAACCACTGCAACGATCGTAACAATCACTCCGACTGTACCCATTACAGGAGCACCTCCTATTCAGTTTTCATTGTACAATTACAACGTATTAATTCTATACTGATTCGACCGGTTTGTCAAACAATTCAGAAACAATTTCTCCACCCGGTTTTATGCCCTGCCGGGCAGCTCTCACCTGTCCAACTCACAGATTTCAAAATGCGCCAGATGATCCTTGTCGATCGTCATCATAATATAGCTCGGCCTTCTGCCGATCTGCCTCGGGTAGCCAAGCGAACCGGGATTCAGCAGCACCAGATTGTTCTTCTTTTCTATCATGGGTCTGTGCGTGTGGCCGCAGATCACGATATCGGCGCGCCTGCTGACCGCCTCGTCCCGCAGCATCTCAGTTCCCAGCGCAATGCCATAATTATGTCCGTGCGTCAGAAACACGCGGTAATCACCCAGCATAAAGGTCAGCTCTCTGGAGAGCGACGAGAACCAGTCATTGTTTCCGGAAACAATATAGAGGGGGCAATTCGCGGTTTTTGCGATATAGTCCTCCTGTCCCTCGATATCACCTGCGTGAATCAGGATGTCCACCGGCCCGGTTTTCTTCAAGACAGCCGGAAGACGCTCTGCAAATCCGTGCGTGTCGCTGATGATCAGAATTTTCATAGATCCAACCTCCGTGCCAGCGCCTGCTTCATCGCGCGGAGTGCCCTGCCGCGGTGACTGACCGCGTCCTTCTCCTCCGGCGGCAGCTCAGCAGTCGTGATCCCGCGGTCAGGAAGATAGAAAATCGGATCATAGCCAAAACCATTTGTCCCGCGCTCCTCATACCCGATGATTCCCTCTATCGTACCGGCCGTCTGCAAAAGACTTCCGTCCGGCAGAACCGCGGCGATCGCGCAGACAAACCGCGCAGTGCGCGCCTCATCCGGAACGCCCTCCAGCCTGTCAATCAGAGACTGGTTTTTGATTCTGTAGGAAGTGTCCTCTCCCATATAGCGCGCCGAATAAATCCCCGGCTCACCGCCCAGGTAGTCCACCTCCAGCCCGGAGTCATCCGCCATGACAATCACACGGGCCATGTCGCAGCCGTCACCGCACAGCGCGTCCGCGACCGTCTTCGCCTTTATGGCGGCATTTTCCGCAAAGGTCGTCCCCGTCTCGTTGATCAGCGGATCCACGCCCGCCTCCTTCATGGAACAGATTTCCATCCCGGTGTCGGACATGATCTGTCTGATTTCTTTCATTTTGCCGGCATTCCCGGTCGCAAATACAATCTTAAACATTCGACAAACAAGCTTCCTGTCTTTTTTACTCATTAACTCACAATATAACAGTACTTTACTATAGCTTATTTTGCGGCCGCGCGCAATGGCTTCGGTCCCGGATACTGATAAAAATAAGTCTTCAACATACCATTATATATTTTCCGGTTTTTCGCGGCTTTTCTGCCGATGGCCTGCTCTGTGCCTTCGAATCCGGAAATCAGATACATGGACCAGGTATCCAGTTTCTCAAACCGCTCACCGAGCGTCCGGTAAAGCAGCGGAAGTGCTTCCTTTTCCTCCAGCCGCTCGCCGTAAGGCGGATTTGTAATGATAAAGCCATACTTCCCGCTGTGCGACAGCTCCGAGACCGGTCTTTGCTGAAAATGAATCAGATGGCTGACGCCTGCGCGCTCCGCGTTATCGCGCGCCGCGGCGATCACCTGGCCGTCGATATCGTACCCCTGAAGATCCGTGTGTACCTGCAGATTCAGCAGATCCTCCGCCTCCTCCCTGACATCAGACCAGATTTCAGAAGGAATCAGATGCTGCCACGTCTCCGCGAGGAACGTCCGGTGCAGCCCGGGCGCCATGTTGGCCGCCATCATGGCCGCCTCGATCGGAAATGTGCCGCTCCCGCCGAAGGGATCCACGAGAATCCGGTTTCCCTTCCATGGCGTCAGCATAATCAGGGCGGCTGCAAGCGTTTCGGTAATCGGCGCCTTTGCAGTCTGCAGGCGGTAGCCGCGCTTATGAAGCGAAATCCCCGTCGTATCCAGCCCGATGGTCACGACATCCTTCATAATTGATACACGGATCGGAAAAGACGGCCCTGTTTCGTCAAACCAGCTGACGTGATAGACCTGCTTCAACCGCTCGACAATTGCCTTTTTCATGATGGACTGAATATCTGAAGGGCTGAACAGCCTGCTCCGGACGGAGTTTGCTTTCGCGACCCAGAATTTTCCGTCTTTTGGGAGATACCGCTCCCACGGAAGCGCCTTCGTCTTTTCGAACAGTTCCTCAAAGGTCCCCGCAGAGAACGAACCTACCTTCAGCAGAATACGCTCCGTTGTACGCAGAAACATGTTGGCGTCCGCAACCGCGCGCGCGTCGCCGGTGAAGGATACCTTGCCGTCCTCCACATGCTTGATTTCATATCCGAGATCTGTCAGTTCCCTCTTCATGACGGATTCCAGGCCGAAATGACAGGGTGCGATCAGTTCATAGCGTTCCATATTGCACAGCTCCAGTTTTCCCGCTGACAGAGAAACACCCCGGTAGGGGAGCTACCGAGGCATTTCGAGGGGAGTATAAATAATTAATAAGGGGTTATTAATTGTAAAAAAAATTTTTTGAAGGGTAAATTCTTTTTACAAGGATGATTATATAACAGCAAACATAAAAAATCAACAAAAATTTATACAATTTAAACATTTTTATAGCAAATCGAGCAGGCTTTTGACACAGGAATTGTATGTGTGTATAATTTCATAGAAGATTACAGGGAGTTTTGCGTATGATTTTATCATGTCAACAAATTCAAAAGACCTGGCTGTCCCAGCCGGTTCTGAAGAACGTCTCTTTTCATCTTGACGCGCATGAAAAGATGGCTCTGACCGGCATCAATGGCTCCGGAAAGTCTACGCTTCTGAAAATTATCGCAGGCGAGGAGCATTCAGATGGCGGCACGCTGAATCTTGCGAAGGACTGCCGTGTCGGGTATCTGCCCCAGATTCCGGAAATAGACGCCGAGGATACCATTTACGATTATCTACGGGGCGCCCGCTCGAATATCTTCGCGCTGGAGGCCGAGCTCCGGTCTCTCGAAAACCGCATGAAACACGCCTCAGGAGAAGCCCTTGAGGCGCTGATGAATACTTACACAAATCTGACACACACCTTTGAGCAGGCTGGCGGCTACGCCGCGAACAGCGAGATCGAAGGTGTATTCCGCGGACTTGGATTCCGCGAAGATGACCGCGGCAGACCGCTTTCCACACTGTCAGGCGGACAGAAGACGCGCGCGGCTCTTGGCAGGCTGCTGCTCTCCGAGACAGATCTTCTGCTTCTGGACGAGCCCACCAACCATCTGGACATGGACGCGATTCAGTGGCTGGAGACATTCCTCTCCGGAAGCCGCAGCGCCGTCCTGATTGTCTCTCACGACCGCTATTTTCTGGACCGCGTCGTCACACGGGTAGTTGAACTGGAACGTGGCGAATCGCTGTCCTTCACCGGCAATTATACCGAATACAGCCGGAAGAAGGCAGAAGTCAGAAAAGCCGCGTACCGCGCGTGGCAGAAGCAGCAGGATGAGATCAGTCATCAGGAGGCTGTCATCAAAAAGCTGCGCCAGTTTAACCGAGAAAAATCCATCCGGCGCGCTGAAAGCCGCGAAAAGGCTCTGGCGCGCGTCGAGCGCCTGGAAAAGCCGACCGACGAGAATGCGGAAATGCACCTGCTCCTCTCTCCCCGCACTGAGAGCGGAAAAGATGTGCTTCAGGTCGAACATCTCTCCAAAGCATTTGGCACGAATATCCTTTTCCGTGATCAGAACTTTCAGATCCAGAAGGGTGAGCGCGTTGCCGTGATCGGGCGGAACGGAACCGGAAAAACAACCCTGCTGAAAATCATCTGCGGCCTTGAGCAGGCCACTGAGGGCACGTGCAGCCCCGGCGCAAACGTGCAGATCGGTTATTTTGATCAGGAGCACCAGCAGCTGCACCCGGAAAAAACCATATTTGATGAGATTTCCGACGCCTACCCGAACATGACCGCGACCGAAATCCGGAATGTGCTGGCTGCGTTTCTCTTCACCGGAGATGATGTCTTTCAATTGACCGGGTCTCTGAGCGGCGGCGAGCAGGGACGGCTTTCACTCGCCAGGCTGATGCTCTCCGAATCCAATTTTCTGCTGCTGGACGAGCCGACCAATCACCTGGACGCTATCTCACGGGAGATACTCGAGGACGCGCTCGTGCAATACACCGGAACAATTCTCTGTGTCAGTCACGACCGGTATTTCATCAACCGCGTCGCGACGAGGATCCTGGATCTGGATCACGGGGTTTTTGTCAATTACATCGGCAATTATGACTACTACCTGGAGAAGCAGGCTGTCCTCGGCAGAGAACAGGCATCCGACGCGGCATCCCAGCGGGAATCTGCTGTCAAGCAGGCGTGGAATGAACAGAAGCAGCTTCAGGCACAGCAGCGCAAACGGCAGAATGAGCTGGCATCTGTAGAAAAGAGAATCGCCAGTCTGGAAGCGCGCAGCACAGAGATCGACACACAATTCGCGATTCCCGAAACCGGCACGGATCTTCCACTCTGCCAGAAGCTCTCCGCCGAACAGGAGGCGATCAAAGAAGAACTGGAGACCCTTTATCTTCGCTGGGAGGAGCTGGCGGAGTAAAAAAGAGTGCGCTTGCGCATCCTGCGAAGTGCTTTGTTTCATAGGAAATTCGAGGATTTCCTGTGAAGTAAAAAAACGAGCTGCCGGCGGCAGCCCGTTTTTTTCATATCTAAAAATCTCAGACCGGATAAGCCTTATTCTCCGTATCTGCTTTGGACGCGTCGATTCCGGTGTTCTGCGCGTCACGATACTTGAAGAAATCCATCGCCACCTGCGGGAACAGCGCGTAGCTGAGCACGTCCTCATCCTGCTGCATGTACGGCGCGATCTCTTTGCGAAGCGTATCCAGCTCCGGCTCGATGTCGTCAGCGAAACGATGTGTGATCGGCTCGATGCCGGTTTCCTTCACGACACGGTCCTGCAGATCCTTATCCACCGGATTTGTCGTCTGGCCGTAGCGTCCGAGCAGAATGTCTTTCGTCTCCTTTGTGATCATCTTATAGCGCTCGCCAAAGATGACATTGAAGACAGCCTGTGTGCCGACGATCTGTGAAGACGGCGTGACAAGCGGCGGATCCCCGAGATCCCTGCGGACACGCGGAACCTCTTCCAGCACCTCGTAGAACTTGTCTTCCGCGTGCTGCTCTGCCAGCTGGCTGGTCAGGTTGGAGAGCATGCCGCCCGGAACCTGATAGAGCAGCGTCTTGATATTGACGCCCATATTCTTCGGGTTCATCAGGCCGTTCTCGATGCACTCATCTCTGTACGGGCGGAAGTAATCCGCGATTTCCGCGAGCTGGTTCTGATCCAGGCCGGTGTCGTATGGCGTGCCCTTGAAGGCCTCTACCATAACCTCGGTCGCAGGCTGGGAAGTTCCCAGCGCAAACGGCGACATCGCGCAGTCGATGATGTCAACGCCTGCCTCAACCGCCTTCATGTAAGTCATGGAAGCCTCGCCGGACGTATAGTGCGTGTGCAGGTCGATCGGAAGATCGGTCACTTCCTTCAGCGCCGAGATCAGTTCTGTCGCGGCTGTCGGAACCAGCAGTCCCGCCATGTCCTTGATGCAGATGGAATCTGCGCCCATCTCCTCAATCGCTTTTGCCTTGCTTGTCCAGTACTCCAGTGTGTAGGCGTCTCCCAGTGTGTAGGAAAGCGCGATCTGCGCGTGCGCGCCCTCTTTGTTTGCTGCCTTTACGCAGGTCTCCAGATTCCGGAGATCATTCAGACAGTCAAAAATACGAATGATATCGATTCCGTTTGAGACGGATTTCTGAACAAAGTATTCCACGACATCATCTGCGTACGGTCTGTATCCGAGGATGTTCTGTCCGCGGAACAGCATCTGCAGCTTTGTATTCTTAAATCCGTCGCGCAGCTTGCGCAGCCTCTCCCACGGATCCTCATGCAGGAAGCGCAGGCAGGAATCAAAAGTTGCGCCGCCCCAGCACTCGACTGCGTGATATCCGACTTTATCCATTTTATCAATAATCGGGAGCATCACTTCCGTGGGCATACGCGTCGCAATCAGCGACTGATGCGCGTCACGAAGAATGGTCTCCATGATTTTTACCGGCTTTTTAGTCTGTTCAGCCATTCTTTACCTCCTGTATTTGTTCCGGCCGCATCCGGTACCGGATCATTTCCATTCATTTTCTGCCTCTGTTATACGCCAAAGATTGCCATAAAGGTACCGGCAGCGACAGCCGTTCCGATAACGCCCGCGACATTTGGTCCCATCGCGTGCATCAGAAGGAAGTTTGTCGGATCGGCCTCCGCGCCTACCTTCTGTGATACGCGGGCGGCCATAGGCACGGCCGATACACCCGCCGATCCGATCAGCGGATTGATCTTGCCGTGTGTCAGCTTGCACAGAAGCTTACCCAGCAGCACACCTCCTGTCGTACCAAACATAAAGGCAAGCAGTCCGAGCGCAACGATTTTCAGCGTCGTGACATTCAGGAACGCCTCTGCGCTGGTGGTCGCGCCAACGGAGGTTCCGAGCAAAATAACGACGATGTACATCATCGCGTTGGAAGCGGTCTCTGTCAGCTGATGGACGACGCCGCTCTCACGGAACAGGTTTCCGAGCATCAGCATACCGACAAGCGGTGCCGTGGACGGAAGCAGAATACAAACGACGATTGAGATAACGATCGGGAACAGAATCTTCTCCAGCTTGGAGACCGGACGAAGCTGCTCCATCTTGATTTTGCGCTCCTCTTCCGTCGTGAACAGCTTCATGATCGGCGGCTGAATGATCGGAACCAGCGACATATAGGAATATGCCGCGACCGCGATCGGACCCATCAGGGATGTCTGGCCGAGCTTTCCGCAGAGGAAAATCGAGGTCGGTCCGTCCGCTCCGCCGATAATGGAGATTGCCGCGGCGGCCTTGCCGTTAAATCCGAACAGGATCGCGAGGAAATATGTGACATAGATACCCAGCTGTGCAGCCGCGCCCATGATAAAGCTGATGGGGTTCGCGATCAACGGGCCGAAGTCCGTCATGGCGCCGACGCCCATGAAAATCAGCGAAGGCAGAAGGCTCCACTCGTCAAGCTGGAAGAAATAGTGTAATAATCCGCCTGCATGTTCAATTCCTGCTGAATCAACATATGGATCCGCCATGATCTCCGGATAAATATTAACCAGAGGCATGCCGAATGCAATCGGAACCAGAAGCAGGGGCTCGAATCCGTGCTTAATCGCGAGATATAAGAATACGAGCGCCACGACAATCATCAGATAATTGCCGACGGTCAGATTCATAAACGCGGTCTGATCAAGCAGGTTTCCCAGGGTTTGTGTAATACCTGACATGTCTACCTCCAGTTAATCAATTCATAGTAGCGAGAACATCACCTGACTCAACTGCCGTGCCGACTGCTACGTTAACAGACGCAATTGTGCCGTCCTGCGGCGCGACAACCGGGATTTCCATCTTCATGGCCTCAAGGGTAATGACTGTGTCTCCGGATGATACGGCTGTTCCTGCCGGGGCGTCGATCTTGAGAACCTTGCCGGGGACGGACGCGGAAATCTCTACGCCGCCCGCAGCTGCCGGTGCTGCCGGAGCCGCCGCCGGTGCCGCCGGTGCTGCTGCCGGAGCCGCCGCCGGTACTGCTGCCGGGGCTGCCGCCGG
>JAFVEX010000001.1 GCA_017475785.1 Eubacterium sp.
AATGCCGGGAAGCACTCCGGAGTACGACGTTCAGATGTCGGGGAGCGGAACGGAAGTCAGCTTTTCCGGACAGACGTACGCAATGTTCCGGACAGAACTGACACCTTTTTCCGTAGATATCACGGTAAAGAAGATCAGACCCGAGAAGTATCTGCGCCTTGTCTGGGCGGGAAAACAAATATCGTAAGGAACTGTATCCGAATAACTTGATTTACAGGAGGTTTGGCATGCATGCGGAGTATCGCAGAGACTTAAGACATCATTTCCTGGTGATTTACGGAGAGGGAAAGCTGGAACAGGACGCGTATCAGATCCGCATGATCCAGGAAAACCAGATGGAAGGATTTGCAGAGTGCCACACGGAGCGCATTGATGAGAAAGTGCTTTATTTTTATCAGGTAACCTCAAGGCAGAGTCTGGAGGAACTGGCGCGGAATGGGGGGATCGGCACCGGACTGCTGCGGACACTGCTGCAGTCTGTTTTCCATGTGCTGCGGGAGGTCAATGAATATCTGCTGCCACAGGATGGATTGCTGCTTGCGCCGGAATATATCTTTACGGACGCCGCGCAGAATTCGTTTTCTTTTTGTTATTATCCGGAAAAGGAGGAGACAGCTGCGGAAAGTCTGAAAGGGCTTGCGGAATATCTCCTGCCGCATCTGGATGAATCAGACAGAGACGCGGTTGTACTGGGATTTTCTTTTTATCAGGCGTGCGCGGGCGGAAATATGACGGAGACACGGTTCAGGGAACTTCTCTATGCCGACGGTACAGGACAGCAGACAGTTTTTGAGCAGGCTGCAGGCACGTCACTGCCGGAAAAGACGCGCACACGGGAGGATGCGGAAGCACTGGCCAGAGAGGAAGAACGTTCCCGTATTCTGGATGCCTTTTTTGCGGAGGATGAAGATGCCGAAGAAGAAGCATCAGAGACCCGGCTCCGAATGGCCTTGTGGTTTGCCGGTATGATCCTTCTTGCGGTCGGTGCCGCGGCAGCCCTGGCGTGGGCCGGCTGGATTCAGACCGGGCTGGGCGTGGCTGTCCTGATAATTGCGGCAGCAGTTTTTCTTTGGCGAAGCAGAGAAAAGTTTTCGGTCTTTCGCAAAGTCCGGGAGCCTGCCAACACGGACATGTGGGCAGACGGTACCCTGGCCGGAAAGATGGGCATGGACTGGCGGACCTATGACGAGCGCGCAGGCGAGCTGCTCACAGAAAAGAATCCGCCCGGCAGAACAAAATCACACAGAAGCTCCAGAAAGCATGAGGACGCGAAGCAGATCAATGCGCCAATTCGGCCTGCCGAAAACGAAGGTGCTGATGGTCCTTCCGGTCTGCAGCAGGGCATCCTGCGCCAGATGTTTCCGGAGGAACCGGCAATCGGGGGATTGGAGTCTGAGGAGACGACCTGGCTTGGAACCGGCAGTCCGGAATCCCTTCCCTGCGCGCGCCTGATAAGGACAGGAACTGCAGGAGAAGAACAGTACAGCCTGATTCAGCCGGAGCACCTCGTGGGAAAAAGCAGCGCGGCAGCTGATATTGTGCTGGATTCCGCGGCGGTCAGCCGCTTTCACGCGCGTCTGGCACAGAAAGAGAGCGGGTATGCGGTCACCGATATGCGCTCAAAGAACGGTACGTTCCTGAACGAAGAAATTCTGGCTGCGGGAGCGGAGTATCCACTGAAAAGCGGCGACGTCATCCGCTTTGCAGACTGCGCGTTTTTATATGAGCAAATCTGACTGATGACAATGTCTGAGCAAATCTGACTGGTGACAATATCTGAGCAAGCCTGACTGATGACAATGTCTGAGCAAGCCTGACTGGTGACAATGTCTGAGCAAGTCTGACTGGTGACAATATCTTGACATTACGAGAATGAAGGTGGAAAATAGTGGCTATAAGTTAGTTCCATATATACGCCTGGCATTGACACGACAGTGTCTGCCAGATACCGAAAAGGAGGGTTTCTTCATGTCAACTGTTTTTCTTTCTCCATCGCGCTATGTCCAGGGTGCCGGAGAACTGAGCAATCTTGGAAGCTATGCAGAAAAGTATGGAAAAAAAGCTCTTTGCCTGATTTCGGAGGGCGGTTTCAGACGCCAGGGCAGGCAGATTGAAGATAGTTTCGCTGTCTCTTCTGCGGAAGTCCAGTTTGAATATTTCAATGGAGAGTGTTCAAAAAATGAGATCAGCCGTCTGACTGCACTCATGAAAGAAGCTGGCTGTGATCTTATCATCGGCGTCGGCGGAGGAAAGATTTTTGATACTGCAAAAGCGACTGCTTTCTACGCAGACACGCCCGTCATCGTCTGCCCGACAATTGCTTCGACCGACGCGCCCTGCTCCGCCCTGTCAGTCATTTATACGGACGAGGGTGTATTTGAAGAGTATTTCTTCCTCCCCGCGAATCCTAACCTCGTCCTGATGGACACAGAAATTATTGCAAAGAGTCCGGTTCGCCTGACCGTTTCCGGCATGGGAGATGCTATGGCAACTTATTTTGAGGCCCGCGCCTGCGCGGCTTCGGAAGCGACAACCTGCGCCGGCGGTAATGTAGGGGTCGCCGCGCTCGGCATCGCGAAGCTGTGCTATGACACACTCATCAGCGAAGGGCTGAAGGCAAGGCTGGCACTGGAGGCAGGTGCCTGCACGCCGGCCGTCGAGCGGATTATTGAGGCAAACACGCTCCTCTCCGGTATCGGTTTTGAATCCGGCGGCCTTGCCGGCGCACACGCGATCCACAACGGCCTGACTGTACTGCCGGAATGCCACCACATGCAGCATGGTGAAAAAGTCAACTTTGGAACTCTGACACAGCTGGTTCTGGAAAATGTATCCGAAGAAGATCTCGCTGATATTCTGGAGTGGATGATTTCCGTAGGTCTTCCGGTCACATTTGCGGAGCTCGGCATCACAGATACTTCCAGAGAACATCTGATGCCCGTCGCGGAAGCGGCCTGCGCAGAGGATGATACACTTCACAATATGCCGTTCACTGTAACGCCCGAAAAGGTATATCAGGCAATGCTGGCGGCGGATGCGTACGGACGGGACGCTCTTTCTTAATCCGTGAGGCTTTTGCATGGCAGGAAATCCTCTGAAACAGAATGCCATCCTGGCAGACAAGAATCTGACAGGCAAGAATCTGACAGGCAACCAGCTGAAGCTGATTGCCTGTCTTGCAATGCTTGCAGATCACGCCGCAAAAGGATTTTCTCTGCGCGGCCCAGCCTTCATAATAATGAGCGGACTGATCGGCCGCATCGCTTTTCC
>JAFVEX010000098.1 GCA_017475785.1 Eubacterium sp.
CTGGCCGACTGGTTGTCCAGCCGTTTTTCCACCGATTCGGAAAACTGGTAAACAGAGATGCCCAGCGGCGGCACCTTCACCTTGATCGAGTCCTTCCGCTCATCGTGCTCAACCGGTCTTGAAATCTTGACGCGCGGATTCACGACACCGCTCCCGCCGAACTGCTCTGCGTCGCTGTTAAACACCTCTTTCTATTTTCCCGGATACGGAACGCCGACCCGGAATTCCTCGTACGGAACATTTGAAAAATTGCAGACCGCAAGAAGCGTCTCTTCTTTATTCTCCGTTTTGCGCAGGAAGACAAGAATGCTGTGCTCCCAGTCGAGATTGCTGATCCACTCAAAGCCTTCTGCGGAATGGTCCACGCGATGCAGAGCCGGGCGCTCACGATACAGCGCGTCCAGCGCTGCCAGATATCCCGCGGGCAGTTCCCGAACTGTATCCGCATGCAGAAGCTTCTTGCCGGGATGTACAAAAATATACGCCATGGCCAGACGCAGATTCGCCGCGCGGACTGACTCCTCGTTCCCTGAAAGATATGATGCGAATCCCTGCTTTCCGCGCGCAGTCTCATCCTTTCCGAAGCCGATCAGAAACTGCTCGCTGTACGCGTATACCGTTCCGAAGGTCAGGTCATCCTGATGCGCGCCGCGGAACAGCGGATCCAGATGCATGTAGCTGAGGAAGTCTTCTGCCCAGCAGTGGTTCCACTTGTAGTCAAACCCGATTCCGTCGCGGCTGACCGGGGCTGTAATGCCGTTCCATCCGGCCATCTCCTCCGCGATCGTCAGAACACCCGGCACCTGTTCGTGTAAAACTGTATTCAGCTTTCTCAGAAACGCGACCGCCTCAAGATTCTCGTTTCCGCCGTACAGGTTCGCGACCCACTCACCCTCATTTCTGCCGTAATCCTGATACAGCATGGTCGCGACGTCAGTGAAGCGGAAACCGTCCAGATGGTATTTTTCCGCCCAGAACACGGCGGCGGAAATCAGGAAATTGCTGACCTCCGGCCTGCCATAATTAAACAGATGCGTCCCGAAGGCCGGGTGGACGCCTCTCCGCGGATCCATGTGCTCATAAAGGTATGTGCCGTCAAATGCCGCCAGCAGCGAATTGCCGCCTGCGAAATAAGACGCGACAAAGTCCATCAGAACCCCGACTCCTCTGCTATGCAGCACGTCAATGAGCTCACAGAAGTCATCTGCCGTGCCAAACCGCGCAGTCGGAGCGAAGTACCCGCAGGTCTCATATCCTTCCGAAATGTCGCCCGGGTATTCCATCAGCGGCGAAAACTCCACGTGAGACCACCCGTCCGCGGCCAGCCAGTCAGCCAGCCGTTCCGCAGCCGCACGGTAATTTTCCGCGCATCCGTGTTCCCTGCACCATCCGCGGAAATCAAGCTGACAGATCAGCAGCGGCTCTGACTGGGCAGGCTGCTCCTGCCGCTTTTTGATCCACTCCCGGTCAGTCCACTTATGCCGCGGTTCCTCCGGAATCACCGAAACCGGATCGCCCTTCAGCGAAAAAGCACCTGCGTACGGGTCGGATTTGAGGTAAGTCAGGCCGGTTTTTAACTTCAGTTCATACTGGTACTCTGTGCCAGGTACAAGATGCGGAAGAAACAGTTCAAACACACCGCAGTCCAGACGGTTCATCTGTGCCGCGCGGCCGTCCCACTCATTAAACGGGCCGACTACCGACACGCGAAGCGCGTTGGGCGCCCACACCGCGAACGAAACGCCCGCAATACCATCCTGTACCTTCGCGTGCGCGCCGAGTTTCTCCCACGCCCTGGGGAGATTGCCGGCCTGAATTCGCTTTTCATCCTTTTCCGTCAGCAGCGAGCCAAACCGGTAGGGATCCTGCCAGACCACTTCCCGGTCTCCCTTCTGCAGAGCGTATTCGTAGGCAGGGATCTCCTTTCCGCGCAGCAGAACGGCGAAGTAGCCTGCTTCATCGACCAGCTCCATTTCGTGCAGCTTCCGGTCTTCCTCCGTCCGCACACACAGCTTCTCCTCCCCGGGAACAAACGCCTGGATCAAGATACCGTGCGGTGTCTTGCGCGGACCAAGTATCTCACGCGGATGATCCTCCTCGGAATAGACAACTGCTTCTATTTCCGGAAAGTCCATAAGATCATACAGTTTTCTGTTCATTCTTTTCCCCCTGCTCTGTCAATTCCTTCAGTCCAGCCAGTCCGGCACATCCACGTCCTGGATATCGTCGTCCGTAAAATCCTGCGCACGCGGATCCGCGCCCTGTGAGTCCGCATCCTGCAAAACCGTGCCCGGCGTGCCTGCTTCCTCCCGTCCTCCGGTACCTGCCGAACCCGCGCCGGCCCCCGGAAGCTCCGACGCGCCGGAATCATCTGAAGCAATCTTTTCCGGCTTCCGGTTCAGGATCTCCATAAACTCCTCGCCCGTAATGGTCTCCTGCTCATACAGGTATTTCGCGAGTTCATGCAGCTTTGCCATGTTGTCCGTGAGGATCTTCTTCGCGCGGGCATATGACTCCCCGACCAGCTTCACGACCATTTCATCGATCTGCCCGGACGTTTTCTCGGAGCACGCCAGCGACGTATCTCCGCCCAGATACTGGTTCTGGACGGTTTCAAGCGCCACCATGCCGAAGGCGTCACTCATGCCGAAACGGGTAATCATCGCGCGGGCCATCTTTGTCGCCTGCTCAATATCATTGGACGCGCCTGTCGTAACAGAATCGAAAATCAGTTCCTCCGCGACGCGGCCGCCCGTGAGAGTGGCAATCCGGTTCTCGAGCTCCTTCTTGCTCATGAGGTTGTGCTCATCTTCGTCAACCTGCATCGTGTAGCCAAGTGCTCCCGACGTACGCGGAATAATTGTGATTTTTGTGACAGGAGCAGAGTGTGTCTGCATCGCCGCGACCAGCGCATGCCCTGTCTCGTGATACGCGACGATCAGCTTCTCCTTTGTCGTCAGAATCTTGTTCTTCTTCTGGTATCCGGCGATGACAACCTCAACACTCTCCTCCAGATCTGCCTGAACGACGAATTTCCGGTTGTCCCGCACGGCCCGGAGTGCCGCCTCGTTGATCATATTGGCGAGTTCCGCGCCGCTGGCGCCGGAAGCAAGTCTGGCGATCGCCGCGAAATCCACGTTGTCCCCGACGCGGATATTCTTCGCGTGGAGTCTGAGGATCTCCTCTCTGCCCTGCAGATCCGGCAGTTCTACCGGAACGCGCCTGTCAAACCGTCCCGGGCGCAGCAGCGCCGGATCCAGAATTTCAGGACGGTTTGTCGCCGCCAGAATGATAACGCCTTTTTTGCCGTCAAATCCATCCATCTCCGAGAGAAGCTGGTTCAGCGTCTGATCGCGCTCGTCATTTCCGGCAAATCCGGTAGAATCGCGCTTCTTTCCGATGGTATCAATCTCGTCGATAAACACGATGCAAGGCGCCTTTTCATTTGCCTGCTTGAAAAGATCACGCACCTTTGCGGCACCCATGCCGACAAACATTTCAACGAATTCAGATCCGGAAATGGAGAAAAACGGAACATTCGCCTCTCCGGCGACGGCTTTCGCGAGCAGTGTCTTTCCCGTTCCGGGAGGGCCGACAAGCAGCGCGCCCTTCGGCATTTTGGCGCCGATCTCCGTATACTTTTTCGGATTATGCAGGAAGTCCACGATTTCTGTCAGAATCTCCTTCGCTTCTTCCTCTCCGGCAACATCTGTAAATTTAATGCCTGTCTCAGACTGCACATAGATTTTCGCGTTGCTCTTGCCAAAGCTCATGGCGTTGCCCATGCCGTCGCCCATCCGCTTTGTCATCGAGTTCATCAGCAGCCTTCCGATCACGAAGAAGAAGGCAACCGGGACCACCCAGCTCAGCAAAAATGAAAGCAGCGGTGACATCTTCTCGATAATCGGCGACTCAAACTCCGTGATGCCCGCGTCAACCAGGCGGTCCACCAGCTTGTAGTCATCCATCATGCCGGTCCGGTAGTACTGTTCCGGGTCGGAAATATCTCCAAACGTAATGGTCTCATCGCTGCGGTCTACCTGAACTTCTTTTACCTTGCCTTCCTCCAGCATTTTCAGAAAATTGCCGTAGGTAGTATCCTGAATCTCTCTTGTATTCAGGCGCGGGATTACCAGCATATTCAGAAGCAGAATGATCACCAGCGCGATCCCGTAATAATATATCAGCGATTTGCGCGGGGGCTTTATTTCTTTCATGGTCTGTTCACCTGATCTGTCCTTTCAAAACAATACAATATGTGATCCAGATCTCCCGCAGTTCCTGCTGCGAAAAGACACTGAAATACTCTATTCAGTATCCACCCTGTCCTTATTAAAGTCAAGAAAATCGCCTGAATTCATGGCTTTTTCAGGATTTTCAGATTTTTTTCAGTATTTGCGCAGATCGTCCTCTTCTTCCCCTTCTGTATCGAGAACCGCGAGGATTTCCAGATCATAGCCGCGGCCTCCGCCGAGATCAACATGAACGCGATCCCCGGCTCTGTGTCCCAGGAGCGCCGCTCCCAGCGGCGACTCTCCCGTGATCAGACCCTTCAGGGAATTCCCGCGCACAGCCGTGACGATCTTGTAGGTCTCCTCCTCTTCTTCTCCGTCAATCCTGACCACGACGCGCTTTTGCAGGCCAGCGACGCCATCCTCCGCGTCCGCCTCTATAATCACAGCTGTTTTGATCATGTTTTCCAGATACCGGATCCGGCTTTCATTCTGATTCTTAAACCGTTTGGCAGCGTGATATTCAAAATTTTCGCTCAGATCCCCATGCGCGCGGGCTTCCTTCAGATCCTCAAGCGCCTGTCTGCGCACCACCAGCTTCCGGTGATCAATCTCCTCCTGCATCCGGTCTATGTCGCTCTGCGTCAGTTTATCATGCATTGTGAAACGCTCCTCTCCTTACACCAGAACCCTCCCTGCGGACACGCAATTCTCCGCTGCCGGCTGAATATTTGGCTGTAGCCATTCCTCTGGAAAAATGATAGAATAAGGCTGTTTGCAGAATGACGCAGGCAGGCTGGGTTTTACAGCTTCATTTTACTTTTTTTATGACAAATTTGCAAATCATCGATGAAAACGGAGGCAGAAACATGAATCTGGATATCGGAATCAGAGGCGGGCAGGAATTAATCGTGGAAGAATCCATGCTGGCAGTGAATGTCGGAAGCGGCGAAGTGTCCGTACTCGCGACTCCGTGTATTGTCACAGCTGCCGAAAACACGGCCGCGGCATCCGTGAAGCCATATCTGGATCCCGGCGACACAACGGTCGGAACGCATATCAATTTGTCCCACTCGGCGGCAACCCCCTGCGGGATGAAGTTTTTTGTCAGGACTGAACTGGCGCATATCAGTTCCAACGGAAAAATCCTGAATTTCGTCGTCACGGTTCACGATGAGGCCGGCGTGATCAGCGAGGGGACACATCAAAGGGCAATTGTGCGGAAGCAGCGATTCGAAGAGAAAGCCGCTGCCAAGCGCAGAGCCGCCGGCCGCCAGGAATAAAAACCACCACTGCATAAAAAGGAGAACGATATGAGTCAAGCAAAACCAATCACTATCTGGGAAAAATCCAGCGCGGAGGCACTGGAAGCATTTTGCGCTGATTACCGGCGCTTTCTCTCTGCCCACAAGACGGAGCGGGAATGTGTCGCCGGCATGCAGGCAGCCCTGCTGGCGGCCGGCGCGCGGCCGCTGGATTCTGTCATAAGCGGTCAGGAAACCTTGTCTCCGGGCGACCTCGTCTATGCCGACATGATGAAAAAATCACTCGTCGTCTTTCGGATCGGAGAACGGCCGCTGACAGAAGGCATGCTTTTTCTGGGCGCGCACATCGATTCTCCCCGCATGGATCTGAAACAGCATCCGCTGTATGAGGACACTGAGCTTGCGCTCTTTGAGACCCACTATTACGGCGGGATCAAAAAATATCAGTGGGTAACCGTGCCGCTGGCGCTGCACGGCGTCGTCGCCAGAAAAGACGGCTCCGTGGTGAACATCTGTATCGGGGAAGATCCGTCTGATCCTGTATTCGGTGTGTCCGATCTCCTGATCCACCTCTCCGCGAAGCAGATGAACAAAAAAGTCAGCGAGGCAGTCACAGGTGAAAATCTCAATGTCCTGATCGGCAGCCGTCCGCTTCCGGACACAAAAAAAGAAGCCGTCAAGGCATATATCCTTTCGCTCCTGAAGGAGCAGTACGGGATTGAAGAAGCCGATTTTATCTCTGCGGAAATCGAAGTGGTGCCCGCCGGCCCGGCGCGGGATTACGGGCTTGACCGCAGCATGATCATGGGATACGGCCAGGACGACCGCGTCTGCGCGTATCCGGCTTTCCGCGCGATACTGGATCAGCACGCCATCCCGGCTTATACAGGCGTCTGCCTGCTGACGGATAAGGAAGAAATCGGCAGCGTCGGCGCAACCGGCATGCACTCTCGCTTCTATGAGAACACCCTTGCCGAGCTGATGAATGTACTCGGATGCTACAGCGAGCTGAATCTGCGCCGCGCGCTTTCCCACACGAAGGTTCTGTCCTCCGATGTCAGCGCCGCGTTTGACCCGAATTATCCGGAGGTCATGGAAAAAAATAACGCCGCCTACCTCGGGAAGGGGCCGGTTTTCAACAAATACACCGGTTCCCGCGGCAAAAGCGGCTCAAATGACGCAAATGCAGAGTATCTCGCGTGGCTCCGCGCATGCATGGACGACGCGGATATCCAGTACCAGACTTCGGAACTGGGCAAGGTTGACGAAGGCGGCGGCGGAACCATCGCCTATATTCTGGCAAATCTCGGCATGGAAGTGATCGATTTCGGCGTAGCCGTCCTGAATATGCACGCGCCGTGGGAAATCACCAGCAAAGCAGACATTTATGAAACCTACCGCGCATACCAGGCATTCCTGCGCGCAATATAAAAATTTGTGAAATCTCACAGACTGCGCATACAGCCCCGGGCATATTCAGCTGCAGCTTCTGGAACCCATGAAACCCGGGCGACCCTGATTTATCACATAAACGTATGATGGCCGGATTGCTTCTTTCACGAGCAACCCGGCCATCAACCTGGATCATACATTGGATTATACCTCTTTTCTTTAGTTACTTTGATGAAAGAATTACTGTTTTTTCGGACTGTACCTCCTTCATACATTTCATCTTCCGGCTTTCTCGTCACCGTCCGATGAATCACAGCATCCGGCGGACTCACGAACCGGATACCAAGTGACCTCGTCTGTTTTCTTTTGATGTAAATACTCTATCACACAACTTCCGGATTGTCAACAATATTTTTATTTTTTCTTCTTGTATTTTCCCTTTATTTGTTCTTTTTGTGTATTTTGTCTGATTTATTCTGAAAATTTATCAAACGCATACAGTTGCAGCTGGTCTATCCAGGACCAGTCAGCTTTTATCCCCGGAGAGCGTATGCAGAATGTACTCCTCCTGCCTCTGGATATGCTGATACATCAGCCTGGCTGCGGCGTCAGCGTCCCGTTTCTCCAGCAGGTCGCAGAGAGACTTGTGCTCTTCTATCAGAAGCTCCCGGCTTTCTACGTCCTTCAGGTATTCCACGCGGTACCGGTACATCTGATCCTTGATGTTATTCAGCATCTGTACCAGCCGGTCATTCCGCGTCGCCTCATAGATCAGCGCATGGAACGACTCATCCGCCTCAGCGAGTTCAATCAGCTGCTCTGTGACCGTCGCCGCCTCAAACTGATTGGCCGCTTCGCGCAGAAGCGCTATCTGCTCCGGCGTGATGCGCTCACAGGCAAGCCGGACAGACAAATCCTCCAGTCCGGTTCTTACCTCAAGGACGTCCTTGAGATCCTTCTCCGTAATTTTCGCTACATGCGCGCCCTTCCGCGGAATATTTATGACCAGACCTTCCAGCTGCAGCATGCGGATCGCCTCACGAATCGGCGTGCGGCTCACGCCGAGACGGTCTGCCAGCCGGATTTCCATCAGTCTCTCGTCCGGCTTCAGGTCTCCGCGCAGAATTCCCTTGCGAAGTGTATGAAACACAACATCCCTCAGCGGCATGTCCTGATACTCTGTCATCATCTGACTCAGTTTATCCACGATTCATCCCTCTTCATGCTATCTGTTAATCTGAAATGGTCTCGTCAGAAATACGCGCTTCGCGAGCCCGCTGCCGCGAAGACGTTCAGCCGCGCGCTCCGCTGTCCCCTGATCCTCAAAAATACCGAATACAGTTGGCCCGCTGCCGCTCATACGCGCGCCGGACGCGCCGCCGGCAAGCATCAGCTGCCGGATTTCCTCAATCACAGGATAATCCGGGATTGTCACGCGCTCCAGCACATTTTCCATGCGGCTGACAATTCCCTCCAGCGATCCGTCACGAATGGCCTGCACCATTCCGTCAATGTCCGGATGGGCGGGCACTCCCACGCGATCCAGATTCTCATATACATATTTTGTCGACACACTTACGGGCGGCTTTCCAATCAAAATCAGGCATGGAGGCATTTCCGGAAGCGGTGTCAGGATTTCGCCGATGCCTTCTGCAAGCGCGGTTCCGCGCATGACGCAATAGGGGACATCCGCGCCGAGCGCAGCCCCGTATTTCATCAGTTCTTCTTCTGTCAGACCCAGCCGAAAGAGGCGGTTGACGCCGACCAGAACAGCAGCCGCATTAGAACTGCCCCCCGCGAGTCCGGCAGCCACCGGAATCCTTTTACTTAATTTTATCTCCACACCCTCAGGTATGTCAAATGCTTTCAGCAGCATATCAGCCGCGCGTACCGCGAGATTTCTCCCGTCCGTCGGGAGAAAAGGCAGGTTCGTCTGAATCCGGACGCCTGGTTTTTCTGACGGTTCGATATCCAGCAGATCATACATATGTATTGTCTGCATAACCATGCGGACCTCATGATATCCGTCTTCCCGCACCCCTGTCACATCCAGACCAAGATTGATTTTTGCCATAGATTTCAGCTGCATGCCCCGCCTCCTGAACTTTCAGTTTATTTCAGTTGATAGTTGTCCCTTTTTTTTCTATAATTAATTATAATGAATTCAAATTTCCGGAGAATGTGTATTTTTAACAATTCTCACTTTTTGCAGAAAGGAAACTTTGGAATGCTACGGACAATCCTTCTTCTTCTGGCAGCAGTCCTCTATCTGATCCTGACACTGCCGGTTCTGCTTGTGCTCACACTGATCGGAAAAAAGAATCCCGGGAAACGCGAGCGCGTTTCAACAGCGATGATCCGCTGGATTTTCCGTGTCCTAAGTACGATTTCCGGCGCAAAAATCACTGTGCGCGGACTGGAGCGCATCCCGAAGGATCAGGCTGTTCTTTACGTCGGAAACCACAGAAGTATCTTTGATATTATTCTCGTGCACCCGTTCACGGCCGGCCGCACCGGTTTTGTCGCAAAGAATTCACTGGCGCGCGTCCCGATTTTTTCTGTCTGGTGCAAATATATCTGCTGTCTGTTTTTCGACCGCGAAAACATGCGGGAAGGCCTTCAGATGATCCGCGACGGCATCGCGCTTCTGGACCGCGGCGTCTCCGTATTTATATTCCCGGAAGGAACGCGCAGCAAGCAGGATGATGATCTGCCGCTCCTGCCATTCCATGAGGGGAGTTTCCGCATTGCGACGCGGAACAGCCATCCGATTGTCCCGGTCGCGATCAGCAACACGGCGGCGATCTTCGAAAAACAAAAGCCGCGGGTAAAAAGCCGGCATGTCGTGATCGAGTTCTGCGAACCGATCGAGACAGCCTCTCTTTCCAGAGACGAGAAGAAGCACCTCGGTGAACATGCCAGTGAAATCATAACAGAGACCATCCGGCAAAACAAACAATTTCTTTAAAAATCCCTGTTGACAAAGTCAGGTGATTGCGGTAATATCAATTGTGCTGATTCATTCGGCAATGTGCGCTTAGCTCAGCTGGATAGAGCGTTTGGCTACGGACCAAAAGGTCGGGGGTTCGAATCCTCTAGCGCACGGTACACTTAAAAGCACTCCGGGTTTTCCGGAGTGCTTTTTTATTGATTGCTCTTATCCTCCGCGTTTCTCATTTGCATCTGTTATGCCGAGCGCAAGCCGGTAAAACATCGGGTCTTCCAGCGCAAGCACCCAGTTCCTGTACGCAGCCAGCTGGTCAAATACCGCGTCCTCGGCAAACCGCATCCCATCACCATGGTACTCATTTGAGATCAGAAAGCATTTCTTCTGTGGCAGCATCTCCGTGTCCCCGGCAATTCGCTGAACCTTTTTGGTCGCCATCAGATTTGGCTCTGTGATCAAAACGATCTCATCGGCTTTGTTCATCAGCTCTCTGCCGGCCTCATCTACTCTGCTCCCGATGTCGAGAATCAGATAATCAAAATCTCCCTTCTCCTTCATCATTGTGACAAATGCGCGCCACTGAGTGCGCCCGACGCCCATGGCGTGCGGCGCTCTGTCAAAGGGTTTTAGATAGGTTACTTCACCGACCGCAAGATTTTGCAGCACCATCCAGTAGGTATCCTCGTCAGGATCGCACAGTTCTTCGGCAAGCTGCGGATCCGCGTAGAGATCCATGTCGCCGAACACAGAAAAGCTCTGCACGTCGTCACAGCCAATCAGGAGCACCTTCTGATCAAGCATTTTCAGTTTTCTCGCAAGTCCTATGCTGATCAGACTCTTTCCGCAGCCGCCGATCGGCGAATAGACAGCGACGACTCTTGTCTCATGCTGCGCCGCCTGATCCTCCGGGACAACTGCTTCCAGGTCAATCCGCGCAAATGCGTCACTGATTGTCTGGTACAGATCCGACTCCGGAAGATACTTCACGAGTACACTGACATTGCGCGGCACTGACCGCTCGATATCGATCTCCGGAAGCATCAGGAATGTCTGGTGGATCTCGTGGTTTTTCAGGTATTCCCCGTAGTTGTGTTCGTCGATAATCAGGACATCAATCGCGCGCGGCTCGGAAAAGTATTTTTCAATGTACGCCTCATCAGTAATGATCTGTACATCTACCTTTTCTGCGTATTTCCGAATGATTTCCGGCTCGATTGACCGTACATATTCATAATCAGAATCTATGATCACAAGACTGTGTCTGTTCTCCATAATGAATTTCCTTACTTCATGCAACGCTTCGGATCGTTTCAGGATCCTGGCCGTTACCTTTCATATTGTTATTCTATCTCAAAAGCATACCCTGCCAGCCGGAGGATACTGCCAGAACCTATCGGCACCTGTGTGTTAGGCGCAATCTGCGTGTCATTGACATATGTCCCGTTCCTGCTGCCAAGATCCATAACATAAAAACTGATGTCATTCCACCCAATCACGGCGTGTACCGGATCAATCTGATCTGCGTCATCTATGAAAACGCGAACACGTTCATGATCCGACCCGATTCGGAAAGTCTCCTGCCCGATCTCGAACCGCACTGCCTCAAGGTCACCCTGTCCGCGCAGTACCAGGCGGTCACTCTGTTCCGGAATCCGCTTATCCAGCGCGTTCTTCAGCAGAGACCAGTCGCCCATTGCCTGTTCTTTCTGAAATTCCACCTGCCGGATGATGGTATCGCCTCCCTCAACGCGCTCCAGCATCTCTTCTATGACAGCGTAGATGCGCCTGACGTAGATATGGCTCTCTCTGACCTCATCAGGCATTTCCACCGGAAGATACAGAAGGCGCATTTCCCGCAGGTCATCGGTCAGATAGATCGCGTCCATATCCCACACCATGTTCTCCAGTGTAATTTCCGGCACCTGCTCAAGCGTCATGACATAGTCGAGCAGCACTTTCGCCGACTGGCAGACCTCATCCACCGAAAGGCCGGGCAAAAGAGCACTGACCGGTGTGCAGCCGTCCGGAAAGAAAGCCAGCTTCATCCGGTCATTAAACCGGATCCAGACGCAGGGAAGCAGCAGGCTCTGCCCGCTGTGATTCATATATTCGATTTGCCGCGGATCGAGACGATTACCGCTGTTCAACAGAAACTCTCTCATGTTCATCTCCTGAAATCCCTGCACGCAGGCAGGTATCTTCCGACACATTATATAATAATTCACCACCTCTGTCTAGGCGAAGCAAATCTTTATCTTCATCCGAAAACTTCCACTATGTTTTCTGCCATTGAAAAAAGAACCAGGCCAATCTGGCCTGATCCTTTATCACGCAGTTATTTGCTGTATTAGTTTCTGTTTTTCAGGAAGTCCGGAATCTGAATATCCTTCTTGGGAGCTGCTCCGCCGGAAACAGCTGGTTTCGCCGGCGCGCTCTGAGTCTGTCCCGGTACCTGGAAAGATGGCATTTTAAATCCCGCGCTTGCGAACGCGTTCTTCTTTGTCTCTTCCTGCTGGCGCCTTGTCCCCTCAACGCTCGGCTCTCTTGTCGTAGCCTCATCCAGTCCCGTCGCAATCACAGTGATCGTGGCGGTGTCCGTCTGGGAATCATCATACATCGCGCCGAAGATGATGTTCGCGTCGGAGCCCGCAAGGTTCTGTACGTAGCTTGCAGCGTCATTCGCGTCCATCAGGCTGATATCACCAGAAATATTGATGATGACATGAGACGCGCCCTCGATGGTGGTCTCAAGCAGCGGACTTGCGACAGCCTCCTGGACAGCTTCAAGCGCCTTGTCGTCGCCCTTTGCAGAACCGATACCGATATGCGCGACGCCCTTGTCCTTCATAACAGTCTGTACATCCGCGAAGTCAAGATTGATCAGGGCAGGCAGGTTGATCAGGTCTGTGATGCCCTGAACTGCCTGCTGAAGAACCTCATCCGCCTTCTTCAGCGCTTCCGGCATCGTCGTTCTGCGATCGACGATTTCCAGAAGCTTGTCATTCGGAATGACAATCAGCGTATCCACAGCTGATTTCAGTTTTTCAATTCCCGCAAGCGCGTTGTTCATGCGCTGTCTTGCCTCAAAACGGAACGGCTTTGTAACAACGCCGACTGTCAGGACGCCCATCTCCTTTGCGATGGAAGCGACAACCGGCGCGGCGCCGGTACCAGTACCGCCGCCCATTCCGCAGGTGACAAAGACCATGTCCGCGCCTTCCAGAAGCTGGCGGATCTCGTCTGAGCTCTCCTCGGCAGCTTTCTCGCCGACCTCAGGCTTCGCTCCTGCGCCAAGGCCTTTTGTGATCTTCTCGCCAATCTGCAGGATCATCGGCGCCTTGCACATGGAAAGAGCCTGTTTATCTGTATTTACAGCAACAAATTCGACGCCGCCGATCGCCTCGTCAACCATGCGGTTGACAGCATTCCCACCGGCTCCGCCGACACCGACAACAATAATCTTTGCAGCGCTTTCCGCCTCATTTGTCATGATCTCTAACAAAACGTTCCTCCTCTATACTCAAAGCTTTTCTGCTCATCAGTACAAAAACAGCATACACACCCTTTATAATATAATTTCTGATTCGATTTATCAACCTTTTTTCTGGGAAATGGCCGAAATTATTTATCGCGGTCAAAAATGATATTTTGTGTGTCTTTTGAATAGTCCTCCAGATGAAGAACGCCGGAAAGCCCGTCCAGTTCCGGCAGAATAGCCGCAACGCGCGACACCTTCTCTTCCAGCAGGGCGTCTGTGCCAAGCTGGATTCTGACAGTTCCATAGTGGAGCGTCATGGTAAGATCTTCAGCAAATTCCACGTAATCCGGCTGAATTCCAAATTTATCAATCAGCTTGGTGAGCGACAGAATCGTCTGGAAGACCTCGGGCGAGTCAATTTTCATGACCTGCCCGACTCTGACTCCGGAGACATTCAGCCCGGCGATCAGAGGAACATCCGTCAGCGCAGGGCGGAACGTCGTGTCAGAACTGTTCCGGCTGACTGTGTCACCGCCTTCAGCAGATGAGGCGGACAGTGAGGATGACGAAGACAGCGCTTCTGACGCAGCCGCGGCACTTGTATCATCACTCTGGTCATCGGCGGTCTTTTCCTGACCGGCAATCGCTTCCAGAACCAGTCCGTCCTTGTCGAAATAGAAATTCGTTCCCTCAATCCGCACATAGCCGATCGGATATTTTTCCTGCACCTCGAGACGCAGCTTGTTCCGGCTTCTGTATTCGACCTGAACGCTTTCTATAAAAGCTGCGTTTGGCACAACCTTTTTGCGGAATACCGACATCAGAATCGTGTTATAAGAAAGGGGACCCTGCAGGGTCATTTCGCGGATCTGATCTTCCGTGTAGCGGGTGTTGCCGACAACTTCTGCGTCCGTGACAAAGAAAAGCCCGAAAAACATTGCCGCCGCACAAATAATTACCAGCAGACCGGTCAAAATCTGCCTTCTTCTTTTCACACGTTTCTGGGTCATTGATTTATGCTCCACTCCGGAGGTATACAGTCAATACCGCTGTATAGATGCATTAACTGTATAATCCTGCCTCCGGCAATCACTAAGTTTAACCGGTTTAATCCGGCAGCTGACTGACATAGGTCCGGAAGAGATCTCCTCTCTCCTCATAATTTTTGAATTGCCCCCAGCTGGCACAGGCCGGCGACAGCAGCACGGCTTCTCCGGGCTCTGCCTTTTCGGCACAGACCTGTACGGCTTCTGTGAGATCTTCACACATGATAATATGATCTGCAGGAAATCCGCAGGAGAGCGCGCTGTCTGCGATCTTCTGCTTCGTCTGGCCGATCAAGACCAGATCTTTTACTTTTCCGTCAAACGCCTGGATCCATTCCTCATAGGAAGATTCTTTATCGTATCCGCCTCCGATCAGAACGGTCGGACGATCCATCGCCTGCACTGCTTTGATCGCTGCGTCCGGATTGGTTCCCTTCGAGTCATTATAATAGCGCACACCTTTCTTTTCACCAACGAACTCGATCCTGTGCGCTACGCCCGGGAACGCAATGGTGCTTGTGCGGATCTCCTCATCCGGAACACCCGCAAAGCGGGCCATTGCCGCAGCCGTCATCACATTTTCAAAATTGTGAAGTCCCAGAAGCTGCAGCTCACCTGTGCGCATCAGCACGGTTTCCTTTCCGCCGTCACGGACACAGATTTTATCTCCATCAAGGAAAATTCCCTGCTCCAGCCTTCGCAGACTGGAAAAGTATACCACTTTGCAGGAAAGCGTTCTGCCGAACTCACGCAGTACAGGATCTTCATAATTCAACACACAAAGATCCTCTGCTGTCTGGTTTTTCGTGATCGACTCCTTCATCTGGATATACGTTTCCATCGTGTGATGCCGATTCAGATGGTCTTCTGTTATATTTGTAATCGCAGACGCAGCCGGATGGAAGGTGTCAATTGTCTCCAGCTGAAAGCTGCTGATTTCCGCCACTGTCCAGTCGTCTTCCGTCTGCCCTGCCGCGGCGTCTGTGTACGGATTGCCGATATTGCCGACCACAGAGACCCGCGGATAATGATCTGCCATTATTTTTCCCAGCAAAGCTGTCGTAGTTGTCTTTCCGTTTGTTCCGGTCACAGCCAGGACACGGCCTTTTCCAAGGCGCCACGCCAGCTCTATCTCGCTCCAGACAGGAACGCCTGCGGCGCGAAACCGCTCCACAACAGGAATATCGCAGGGGACGCCGGGACTCATGACCAGCAGGTCTGTCTCTGAATACTCAGCCTCCGGAAGTTCTCCCAGAAGAACCTCGGCATCTTCCCCTGCAGCCTTCCGTATCAGATCCGGATCCTGCTGCTCGTTCTGATCATAGATATATGGAATGGCACCGGCAGTTTTCAGGAGACGGAACGCGCTGATTCCACTCTTTCCGGCGCCGAAGACAAGTACACGGTTTCCGCTAAGCTGAAATTCGCTCATGATTCATTTAACTCCTTTTTACAGGGCATGGATCATACTGATCATGCACAAAATCACCGAGATAATCGTAAAAACTGTCACAATACGCGTTTCCGACCAGCCGCACAGCTCAAAATGGTGGTGGATCGGGGTCATTTTGAATATCCTTTTTCCGTGTGTCAGTTTGAAATAAGAGACCTGCAGCGCGACGGAAATCAGTTCAAACGCATATACAAATCCGGCAATCAGAATAAACAGGGGCATGTGCAGCACATATGCGACACCAGCGACAAATCCGCCCAGCGCCAGAGACCCGGTATCACCCATAAAGATTTTCGCCGGATATGCGTTGTACAGCAAAAATCCCATCAGCGCGCCAATCACAGCGCCGGCCGCCGGAGAGACACCCGAGTGAAGCCTGAGCGCGGCAATCATGAAAAACGCTGCCACAACAATCGTCACGCTGGACGCAAGCCCGTCGAGTCCGTCAGTAAAATTTACGCCGTTTACTGTCGCCAGAAGCGCAACCAGCATCAGCGGCAGCGCAGCCCATCCGATATCATACAGCCTCCCCCCGCCAAAGGGAAGCATCAATTCCAGAGAGATACCCGTTCCCCTGAGAATCAGCCAGAAGACAACTGCTGCCGCGAATTGCAAAATCAGCTTCTGCCTGGGAAGCAGGCCGTCAGACCGCCGCAAAACCACCTTCAGGTAATCATCCAGAAATCCAATTGCGCCAAATGCAATCGTCAAAAAGAGTACCGGTATGATTTCCTTTCGTCCGGGAAGAAAGATCAGAGATGTTACGATGATTCCAAGCAGAATCATAATGCCGCCCATAGTGGGCGTCCCTGCCTTTTTCAGGTGGGATTCCACCCCTTCCACACGCTCTGTCTGCGCCGCCTTCAGTCTGCGCATCTCACGGATCACAAATGGTCCGGAGACCGCGCTTACAGCAAACGAAATGATAATTGGCAAGATGATTGTCAGCTCCATATTTATCCCCTTATTCTGTCAATGCCTGCTCCTCATTTGTCAGCCCCTCCGAAAAGACACTGTCGTCCTCCGGCTCATCGGATTCCGCTTCCGTGTGCTTCGGCTCCGGAATCTCTGTATCTGTCAGAGCCTGCTCATCACTGCCGTCCTCTGCCTCTTCTCCGGTCAGCTCCTGATCGGGGAAGATATTCATATAGGGCAGCAGTTCTGTAAATATCTGTTTGGCAACCGCAGTCGCGTAGATGCTGGACTCCTGATTGCCAGTATTCGGCTCATCCACCACAACGTACACAAGCACCTGCGGGTTCTCAACCGGAACATATCCGGCAAATGACACGACGTATTTTTCTTCGCCTCTGGGCAGCTTCTGGGCTGTTCCTGTCTTGCCGCCCATACTGTATCCGTCTACCTTTGCGCGGTAGCCGGTTCCGCCGTTTTCACACACGCTCGCAAGCGCCTTGCGGAGCGTATCGCTGACCGACTGCGAGACAACGCGCTTCTCTATTGTGGGCTCCAGTGTGCTGACAACCGAGCCGCTCTCGTCCGTAATCTGGCTTACCACGTGGGGTTTATAATAGTTTCCGCCGTTGATCAGAGCAGAAAACGCGGCGGCGTGCTGAATCATCGTGCATGTGAAGCCCTGTCCGAAGGAAGCTGTCGCGAGTTCGACCGGACCCATATTGTTTTCTGTAAACAGTACGCCTTCTCCCTCGCCGGGCAGATCTATCCCGGTTCTTCTTCCGAAATTAAACAGCTTCTGATAGCGGATCAGAGCAGTTCCTCCGGTTAGCTCCCCGATCTGCATCAGGGCGTCATTACAGGAATGCTGCAGTGCCTCCTCAATGTCCTCCGCGCCGTGTACGCCTGTGCAGTGAATGTCGGTATCGACTATGTGCTGCGCACCGTCGCAGTAGAACGTGTCGTCAGCTGAGACCGCGCCGGTCTCCATTCCCGCGGCGATTGTGATCGGCTTGATGGTCGATCCGGGCTCATAGGTGTCTGAGGTGCAGTAGTTTCTCCAGATCGCGTTGAGATTGTTCAGCATATCCTCTTCGCTCATGGCCCTGATTTCTTCTTTTGTATAGAACGGTGTCAGATCCCGGGGATTGTTCAGATCGTACCAGCCTGAAGAATCCATTCCCAGAATTTCACCGTTGTTCGGATCCATGACGATGATCCCTACGTTTTCGGCACTGCTGACACCTTCCCGTCCCTGTGTGATCCACTGGTGATAGTCCTCCAGGGCAGTCCGGATGATCTGCTGAATATTCGCGTCCAGCGTCGAAATGACATTTTTTCCGTCCTTTGCCGGAATGATATTCTGTTCTACATCCTCCTCTGAATTGTAGTAACCATACTGGCGGCCATTGACGCCGCTGAGGATATCAGAATAATATCCTTCGATTCCCCAGTCAGCCTCGTTGTCAGAGTAAGTAAAGCCGATCGTATCACAGGCAAGTGAGCCCAGCGGATATTTGCGCTGGTACGTATCCTCAAACCAGACACCCTGCACGTAAAGGCGCTCTGCGCGTTCTTCCTTCGTGAGCTCCTGATTCTCTTCACTGTCCAGGTCACAGTATGCCTCAAACGCCTTTTTTTCAGTGATCGAAATATTACGCTCCAGTATCTGGTACTGGGAATCCTTTGTATCCTCTCCGTCCAGCAGCGCGCGCACATCCTTCTCCCTGATGTGCAGAACTTCCTTCAGTGCCTTGATCGTGGGCTCATAATACCGCTTTTCTTCTGCCCCGGTGATGCTGGTAATCGTATCGTTTACAACCTTGCAGTCCAAAATGACATTGTACACCTTCTCGCTGGTCGCGAGAATCGTTCCGTTCCGGTCAAGAATATCGCCGCGCCTGTACGGAATGGTGCGGCTCTCATATCTTTGCTGTGTCTGGCTCAGGACAATTCTTGAATATTTATCACCCTGCGTGATATTTATATAAGTAATTTTTCCGGCTAAACCGACTAAAGCCAGTATGACTACTAAAAATAGCCCTACCAGCTTTCTGCTCGTTTTGCCGCCTGTCCTGCGCGTCGACTTCTTCACTTTTTGCGGCGTCGTTCTTCGATTACTCAACCTGTCACCTGCTTATATGGCACCGTCAGATGCTTGCTGCTCCTTCGGGATGTCCGGATCCTGCTTTTCCTGCTCCTCTACGGCACATCCACATCCCTGTACTGGCGCACATAGCTGTTCTCATCTGTGCTGTAATACCGGATCTGGGACTCTGAGGGATAATGCATCCCAAGGCGGTCAATCGCCGCCTCTCTGACCTCATCCATTGATACGGATGCCATTGCTTTCTTATAATATGCGTCATTGTCTGCCTGCAACTGTGATAAATTGCTTTCGAGCGCCGCAATTTGTACGGACTGCGTCGTCAGCTGTGCCTTCAGCTGCAGAAACTGTATACAGAAAAACACCGTCACGATACAAACCACACTCAAAAACGCAACATATCCGATGCCCGCGCGGCGCGCGCGCTTTGCGGCGGTTCCTGCGCCGGCTGTCCTGCGGCGGCTCTTTTTGCGTACCGCAGGCTTATTTTTCGGTTTTTGCTGTTTTTGCTGTTTTTTTTGCGGACGTTCTTCTGCCTGGCCGGGTATTTCCTCAGGTACTGTCCATTCCGGCACGCGGACGGCATTGCCGTCCTCAAGGGTATAGCGCAGCTGTCTGTTATTCTGATACCGTTCCGATCTTGAATTTACCCTTCTTGTTGTCTGCGCCATATTCCCCTGCTGCCTTCTGCTGCTCCCCTGATTAATTGTTCTGTAATGACCCGCTCAAACACCCTGAGCTTGGCGGATTTCGCGCGGTGATTCAAAGACAGTTCTTCTGCCGAAGGAAGAACCGGCTTTCTGGAAATCACACGCCCTTTTGGCTTTTTCCCACACACGCAGACCGGTATTTCCGGCGGACACGTGCAAGGATTTTCATTCCGGCGAAAGGCCTGCTTCACTATGCGGTCTTCCAGCGAATGGAATGTGATCACGCACAGACGCCCCCCGTCTGCAAGAAGATCAATCATTCCATCCAGAGAATCCTGAAGCACTTCCAGTTCCCTGTTGACTTCGATCCGCACCGCCTGAAATGACCGTTTGGCCGGATGCCCTCCGGTCTGCCTGTATTTTGCCGGAATCGCACCGCGGACCAGCTCCGCGAACTCCCCTGTCGTTCGTATGGGATTTTGGCTGCGCCGCTTCACAATCTGCGAAGCGATTCTGCGCGCGAAGCGCTCCTCCCCGTATTCCCGCAGGATTCTGCAGAGATCTTCCTCACTGTACGCATTGATGACATCTGCCGCCGTCAGCTGCTGCCGCGTGTCCATCCGCATATCGAGCGGAGCGTCTTCGCGGTAGGCAAATCCTCTTCCGGCGTCATCCAGCTGATGAGAGGAAACCCCCAGATCCAGCAGAATACCGTCAGCCTTTGTGATCCCAAGTTGATTTAGTTCTGTGACCATGGCGCAATAATTGCTGCGCAGAATCGTTACACGATCCTTAAATTCCTTAAGACGATTTTGCGCAGCTATGATTGCTTCGCCATCCTGGTCTATTCCGATCAATCTCCCCTTGTCGGAAAGCAGTCTGCAGACCTCCAGCGCGTGGCCGCCCCCTCCCAGGGTGCCGTCCACATAAATGCCGTCCGGTTTGACCCGAAGCGCATCGATGGTCTCCTTCAGCAGAACCGATGTATGGCGGAACTCCATTCCCTCGCCGTTCATCTTACAGATTTACTCCCATCTCTGAAAGCTGTTCAGCAATGCTGTCCATGTCATCATAGCTGCTGTTCTCGATCCATTTTTCTTTGCTCCAGACCTCGATCCGGTTCAGGTTGCCCGTCAGTACCACATCCTTCGTCAGACCAGCATATTCCCGCAGTGTTCCAGGCACGAGAATTCTCCCCATCTTGTCCAGCTCGCATGTGGCCGCGCCCGCTACAAAAAAGCGGGTGAAGGTACGTGCATTCTTGCTTGTAAGCGGTAAACTGCGCAGTTTCGATTCAAATTCAGCCCACTCCCCTGCAGGATAAATGGAGAGGCATCCATCCAACCCCTTCGTCAGGACGAAATTATCTCCCAGTTCGTCTCTGAATTTGGATGGAATGATCAGTCGCCCCTTCGAATCAATCGTATGACTGTACTCTCCCATGAACATAAACTGCTACCTCAAGCGGGGCTATGAGGTTCCCTATTCCCCATTTTCACCCACTTTTCACCACTTCTTACCACTTATGATCCCATTTTAGCCCATATGAGAAGATAATTCAACTATTAATTTATTTTTTTACAAGGGCAAAGTGTGCCTGCGGCCCCGGTTCCTCAGAAAACCGTGTGGAAAAGAACTGCCATCCCCGTCAGAGCGCGCCCCTGGCGCGCAAACTACAAAAAGAGCCTTCTGTCCTCGCGGCTGCCGCCGAGGGGACAAAAGGCTCTTTCCCTTAATAGTTTTCAAAAATTGTATTATCAGATCCCTGAAGGGATCCTCACCAGGACGTTAAGCGCACTATGCTTTTCCCTGTTTCACGCCAAGCCGGACAAGCGACCGCCGAAGCTTTGCCTCGACTGCCCGATAAGCAGTATCATCCATACCACCCTGGGCAATCAGCCGCTCTGCGCGCGCTCTGGCTGCTTTGGCGCGCTCTTCGTCGATATCCTCCTGCCACTCCCACGTAGTCGGCAGCAGGTGGCAGACGCCGTTCATCACACTGATCATTCCTCCGATGCACGCAGCGCTTCTGCGCGTGCCGTCCGGGAGAACGATGTGCGCCTCTCCCTCACCGATTGCGGTCAGATAATTGGTATGCCCGGCAAGGATCGCCAGATCACCTGTGATCGCGCGGCACACCACACGCTCAACGTCTCCCTCAAAGAGGAGCCCGTCCGGAGTGCCGATCTTCAACTGAAATGTTTTCATATTCAACTCCTCAAGGGGATAACACGGGGACAGTTCTCCCTCACTCCAATGACACCGGGACGGTTCTCTCTCACCCCAATGACACCGGGACGGTTCTCTCTCACCCCTGTCACGCTTTCAGCTCTTTACTTTTTCGCCTTCTCAAACACTTCATCAATCGTCCCGGCGAACAGGAATGCGCTCTCCGGTATCTCATCGCACTTGCCGTCCAGAATCATCCGGAAACCGCGGAGTGTCTCCGCCAGGGGCACATACTGGCCGGGCATGCCCGTGAACTGTTCTGCGACAGAAAAGCTCTGCGACAGGAATCTCTGGATTTTGCGCGCGCGGTTAACCGAGAGTTTGTCCTCTTCTGACAGCTCGTCCATACCCATGATGGCGATGATATCCTGCAGCTCCTGATAGCGCTGCAAAACGCGCTGCACAGCGCGGGCTACTTCGTAGTGCTCCTGCCCGACTACGTCAGGTGTCAGGATCCTGCTGGTGGAATCCAGCGGATCCACCGCCGGGTAGATTCCCTGGCTGGCGATGTCGCGGGACAGAACCGTGGTGGCATCCAGATGTGAGAAGGTCGTCGCCGGCGCCGGGTCTGTCAGGTCATCCGCAGGCACATAAACAGCCTGAACGGACGTGATCGATCCGTTTCTCGTAGAAGTGATGCGCTCCTGCAGGTCGCCCATCTCAGTTGCCAGCGTCGGCTGATAGCCGACGGCCGACGGCATGCGCCCGAGCAGGGCAGACACCTCTGAACCCGCCTGCGTAAACCGGAAAATGTTGTCGACGAAAAGCAGCACGTCCTGATGCTTGATGTCACGGAAATACTCCGCCATCGTCAGGCCGGCTAGCCCGACACGCATCCTCGCCCCAGGCGGCTCGTTCATCTGACCATAGACCAGCGCTGTCTTGTCGATAACGCCGCTCTCTTTCATCTCGCCGTACAGATCATTTCCCTCACGGGTGCGCTCACCGACGCCCGTGAAAACGGAGATGCCACCGTGGGCCGTCGCGACGTTATGAATCAGTTCCATGATCAGGACGGTCTTTCCCACGCCGGCGCCGCCAAACAGACCAATTTTTCCGCCCTTGGCGTACGGGCAAATCAGATCAACGACCTTAATGCCGGTCTCAAGGATCTCTGTCGCAGGCGTCTGATCCTCAAAGGAGGGAGCCGGGCGATGAATCGGCCAGCGCTCCTCTGCCTGTGGCGCTTCCTGGTTGTCGATCGGATCGCCGAGAAGGTTAAACACACGGCCTAGGCAGACATCGCCCACCGGCACGGTGATCGGGCCGCCGGTATCAACCGCTTCCATGCCGCGGACAAGACCGTCCGTTGAGTTCATGGCAATGCAGCGGACCATATTATCCCCGATCTGCTGCGCGACCTCGGCAACCATCCGCTTTCCGTGGTTGTCAATTTCAATGGCATTCATCAATGCCGGAAGTTCATTAAACGGGAACCGGACATCGAGCACCGGTCCTGTTACCTGAACAATTTTTCCTACATGTTTCTCACTCATGTTGATTCTCCTTTCAAGCCTCATTTGTGAGACTTGGCGCGGAACGTGTACGACCGGAGGTCTTACAGTTCTTCTGCACCCGCGATAATCTCGGTGATTTCCTGCGTAATGCTGCCCTGACGCGCGCGGTTGTACTGCAGATTCAGCGTCTCGATCATTTCCTCCGCATTTTTCGTCGCGTTGTCCATGGCATTGCGGCGCGCCGCCAGTTCACTGGCAAGGCTTTCGCAGACCGCACTGTAAATCAGGCCTGCCAGATACTCCGGCACAATCGCGTCAAACACACTCATCGCGTCCGGATCATATTCGATCAGGTCACGTATGGGCTCTTTCTTCTCCGCCGTCTCCGGATCAATCAGATCTGTCAGCGGAAGGACGGGCACCACATCCGGCTGCTGGGAGAGCATTGACTGAAACCTCGTGTACACAAGCTGCAGATGACCGAACGTTCCTTTCATGTAAGCGTCACAGAGAAGCTTTGCGACCGTAAAGCAGTCCGAAACGGATATATCTGCCACCAGATCAAATGACTCAGACAGTCTCTCAATCTGCCTGCGCCGGTAGTATTCCACCGGCTTCTTGCCGATCGGGAGCACGATACACGCTCTGCCCGCCCGGTCTTCCTCCATCAGCTTGAAAAGATTGTTGTTGTATCCGCCTGCCAGTCCCCGGTCTCCGCCGATCACGATGTAGCAGGTTTTTTCGGCACCTGATTCCTTCGTGTATGCAGAGGTAAAATCCGTGTTGCCGTTCGCGATTTCCTTCAGCGCCCTGTGGAGTTCCCTGAAATACGGCTTGCAGGTCTCCGCCCGTTCTTTTGCCTTACGCAGTTTAGAGGATGCAACCAGTTCCATTGCCCTGGTGATCTGCATCGTGTTCTGGACGCTCTTGATCCGCGTCTTAACTGCTTTCATATTGGAAGCCATCGTTGTCCTCCATGATTAATCTGTTATTTTTTTAACCGCGATTCATATCGGCTGCCGATAGGAATCCTTCACTGCGGTATATCCGGTTAAACGAAATGTCTGCCTTCGGCAATCATTAAGGTTAACCAGTATCAACATAAACCAGACAAAGCCCGTCGGCTCATGCGATAAAATCGGCCGTAAATCTCTTCAGGGCGTCCGCAAGTGCAGATTCCGTGTCCGCGTCCAGATTTCCGGTCTCTCGTATTGCCTTCATCGCGGAAGCGCCTTCTGCGTCTGTATCCAGGAAGGCAAAAAGATCCTTCTCATATGCGCGAATCCGCTCCGGCTCTATCTCGCCCAGATAGTTATTGACAACCGCATAGATAATCGCGACCTGCTTCTCGACCGGCACCGGCGCATTCTGATTCTGCTTCAGAACCTCCACGATGCGCTCGCCCTGCGCGAGACGCGCCTTGGTATCCGCGTCCAGGTCACTTCCGAACTGCGCGAAACTTGCCAGCTCGCGATACTGGGAATACAGAAGCTTCAGGCTTCCGGACACCTTCTTCATCGCCTTGATCTGCGCGTTTCCGCCTACACGCGAAACAGAGATGCCGGGGTTGACCGCAGGCATGATTCCGGCATGGAACAGCTCCGTCTCCAGGAAAATCTGTCCGTCCGTGATCGAAATAACATTAGTCGGGATATACGCAGAGATATCGCCTGCCTGCGTCTCGATGATCGGCAGTGCCGTCAGCGAGCCGCCGCCGTGCTCATCGTCCAGCTTTGAGGCGCGCTCCAGCAGACGGGAGTGCAGATAAAAGACATCTCCCGGATAGGCCTCGCGTCCCGGCGGACGTCTGATCAGCAGGGAAAGCGCGCGGTAAGCGACTGCGTGCTTGCTCAGGTCATCGTAAATCAGCAGGACATGCCTGCCCTGGTACATGAAATATTCACCGATCGTGCAGCCGGTATACGGAGCGATGTACTGAAGCGGGCTCACCTCAGAGGCGCTTGCCGCAACGACAATCGTGTACTCCATCGCGCCGCGCGTCTGCAGCTCCTCTACCAGCGCGGCTACCGTCGACCGCTTCTGGCCGATGGCAACATAAATACAGATTACATCGCCGCCCTTCTGGTTCAGGATCGTATCAACCGCCAGGGTCGTCTTTCCAGTCTGCCTGTCACCGATAATCAGCTCACGCTGTCCGCGCCCGATCGGGATCATGGAGTCAATTGCCTTGATGCCCGTCTGGAGCGGTTCCTTGACCGGCTGTCTCTCACAGATGCCCGGCGCATTGCTCTCGATCGGACGGAACTCCGTCGTCTCAATCGCGCCGCCTCCGTCGATCGGCTGCCCGAGCGCATTCACCACACGTCCGATCATCGCCTCACCGACCGGCACGGAAACAACTCTGCCGGTACGCTTGACGCTCTGCCCCTCATTGATATTCGTGTCAGAAGAAAACAGGACGATCGATACACTGTTTTCCTCGAGGTTCTGCGCCATCCCGAAGGTACCATCCTCAAATTCGAGCAATTCACCCGCCATACAGTTGGTCAGGCCGCTCGCCCTGGCAATTCCATCGCCAACCATCAGGATTGTACCGGTCTCACTCTGCTGAATCGCATTGTCATAGTATTTAATCTGACTGCGAATCACTCTGGATATTTCTTCCGGTTTAAATTGCATTTTTATCCACCTTTATCTCGTTAACGGCAGTGCCCGGTACGAAAAAATCAATCCACCCGGACATTTCTCTGATTCAAAATCCTCTGCCTCAGAAAATCCCCGACTCAAAAATATCGCCGATCCGGATGTCTTATTTCTTTCTCAGACCACTGCTTCGTTTAATCGCCTCGTTACGCCCTTCAGACGTCCCTGCACGGTTCCGTCCAGCTGCCTTCCGTCCAGCTCAATGCGGACGCCGCCCATAACAGACGGATCCACCTTCTCATACAGCCGGATCTTTCTGCCGCTGATCTGCTCCAGCTTCTTTTTCATCTGCTCCCGCTGCTGTCCGCTCAGGGGAACCGCGCTGACCACCTCGGCACGGGAAATGCCGTGCGCCGCGTCGTAACGCGATTCAAATTCCTCTGTGCATGCCGCGTATTCATACAGCAGCCCCTTTTCACAGAGCAGCTTGATCAGATTGACCAGATAGGGCTCCGCGCCCTCTCCGAATGCCTCGTCGATCAGATGCGCGCGCTCAGAAAAAGGCACAGACGGCTCCATCAGAAGCCCCGGATACTCCGGATACTCCCGGAACAGATCACGTATCTGGATCATCTGGTCCAGAAACGCTTCCTCCCTGCCTTCCTCCGTCACCAGATCATACAGGGTTCCGCCATATAAACGGCCCGTTCTTGTCATGACGCCTCACCTACATTTCTGATAAAGTCATCAATCAGCTTTTCGTGATCCTGCTCATTGAGCTCACGTTCAATGACTTTGCCGGCAAGATCCACCGCCATACCGCCGATGTCATCCTTCAGTTCGCGGGCAGCTTTCTTCTTCTCAGCCTCAATATCCTTTTCGGCTTTCTGCTTGATGGCCGCTGCCTGCCGGTTCGCCTCGCGGATGATTTCCTCACTTCTCGCTCCGGCTGTCTTCTCCGCGCTGGTCAGGATCTCGCCTGCTTTCACTTTTGCCTCCGCCATATCCTTCTCGTAGGCAGCTTTCATGGCCTGTGCTTCTTCGTTAGCCTTCTCGGCATCCGTAATCTCGGCGTCAGCCAGCTCCTTGCGCTTCTGGAGAATATTATTGATCGGCTTAAACAGAAAGCGTTTGATCAGGTACACCTGGATAAACAGATTCAGAATCTGCGCGATGAACGTCCACGGCACAAGTGTTACCAGTTGCTGTGTCTGCATCGTGATTCCTCCTTCATGTAATGAACTTGCTTGTTTTGATCAGCTCAGATTTCTCCGAACCTCCGTTTATCCCAGCAGTCCCATAAACATATTCGGAGCGACGAAGATCAGCAGAAGGCCGGTAACGAAACCGTAAATACCTGTCGTCTCCGCGATCGCGCAGCCCAGCAGCATAGTCGAAGTGACATCACCCTTGCACTCCGGCTGACGGCCGATTGCTTCAAGTGCTTTCGCGACAGCGTTACCTTCACCAATACCAGGGCCGATACCTGCGATCAGCGCGCAGCCCGATCCGATTGCACAGCCTGCGAGAGCGATACCTTTTGCCAGAATAGAAAAATCCATTTGTTACCTCCATCTTTCATTAATCGATTGATTGCGCTGTTAATTGCTAATAGCTTGCGTTTAAATTGTTTCAGAATTGCTTTTGTTAAAAAAATTGTTATCCCTCGGCGGCATTTGCGATGTAGAGCGTCGTCAGCATACAGAAAATAAACGCCTGCATCACGCCGGTAAACCAGTCAAAATACACGCCCAGAATTGCCGGCAGACCTACATCCAGAATCGGAACATGTGACAGAACACGCCCCACCGCGCCGGGGATCAGACCGAGTATCGCGCTGCTCGCCAGCGCCAGCGCCGTATAAATCAGGGTATTAATGACAATGCCCGACAAAATGTTTCCAAAGTGACGGCATGCCATACTGATCGGCGTCGCGATCTCAGACAGAATATTAAAAGGCGTCAGCACCGGAATCGGCTGCGTAAAACCCTTCAGGTATCCGCCAACTCCGCCGGCCTTGACCTTCTGGGCAGTAATCATAATAAAGACGATAATTGCCCAGGCCGCTTCCGTCGAGAGATCTGCCGTCGGGCTCCGCAGTCCGATCAGGCTGATCAGATTGGAAAACAGTGACGTCGCGAACAAGGCCGCCACAAACGGGATCATGTATCGGAAGGCCTCGCCCATGTTTCCGATCACGAACTTATTCGCCGTCTCGACAATAAATTCGGCCAGTGCCTGCCGCTTCGAGATATTCTGTACCTTCAGATCTCTTGTCAGGAAAATGCAGAGTCCTGTGATGAGAATCATGACGATCCAGCTGACCACTAGCGTCTCCGTGATACGAAGCTGTCCCAGCACCGGGACCTTAAAAGGAAATGTGTAAAATATCTTCGCTCCGGTAATATCAACATTCAAAACAACTTCACCTCCTTTCGCTGCGATATTATTTAACCTTCTATTGTCTGCTGCTTATTGTATCTTTCCAAAAACCGACAGAAGCTTCAGTCCCAGACTCGGAAAGAGCAGGGGAATCAGTCCCGCGGCAAACTGAAAGCACGGGGCCGCGATCGCGGCAACCATCCAAAGTACCTGCAGCAGCATCCGCTGCGTGTAGCTTGCTTTCATTTTCTGCCGCGCCATTCCCTCATCTTCTGTAGAGGTCACTTTCTGAACCGTCAGCCCCATCAGAAAGAAATTCAGCACCGCGATGACGCCTCCGCCGATCCCTCCCAGTATCACCCTGTAATCAAATGGGACTTTCTCCGGGAACAGTCCGTGACAGACCGCGAAAACGGCCAGCATCGCCGCCACGCCGATGATCGTAATCAGCGCGACTCTTTTTGTCTCCCTGCGCACCGCAGGCGCGATCTCCCGCATGATAATCAACCTCCAATCCTCCCCGGGCCGCCAGACTTACAGATGTCCGTTAAAACCCTTCCGGTTCCGGTTTCCCATATCCTGATCTTTCATAATCATCTTATAAAACTTGTAAGCTGTCATGACCGATCCGCCCAGTCCGAACAGAATACCCGGGACATAGATCCACACAGGAAGACCTGCCCGGCTGACCAGAAACCAGCACAAAAAAAGGCACAGCAAAACGGGCATTATCAGTGATAGCCCGAGCTGTGTCAATATAGAAAGATTTTTCAGTATCTCCCTGCGTCTGCGCATTGGTTTCCCCCGGTAAGTCGATGTCGGATACTTATATATCACTATACCAGAACGGCGGCAAAATTACTACAGATTATCTTACTTTTCTGGAAAATGTTGTATCATCTTGCCGATATCTCTATTATAAAGACACCGCCTTCCGATGCTTTGCATGACCTCGCGAAAACTATGCGTTTTGTCTGAAAAATATAAAGATAATAAAACACCTCTGAAAGTGCGCCAATCCCGTGCTCTCTCAGAGGTATTTCCAGTGGAAGCGACGGGGCTCGAACCCGTGACCTCTCGCGTGTGAGGCGAACGCTCATCCCGGCTGAGCTACGCTTCCTGATCCATTTAACAGTATATCACTTGTGTTGTAATTGTCAAACAAAAAACAGCGTACTTTCCTAATCATACAAAAAGACGGCTGCCGCAGACTGCGGCAGCCGTGAATTCAGCTTCTGATTACTTATAATTGACGATCTTTCCGAAGTCTGCCTTCAGGGAAGCGCCGCCGACAAGGCCGCCGTCGATGTCCGGCATAGCGAACAGCTCAGCCGCGTTGCCCGCGTTGACAGAACCGCCGTACTGAATGCGGATTGCCTCTGCAGTCGCCTCGTCGTAGATCTCGGCGATGCACTCACGGATGCCCTTGCAGACTTCTTCTGCCTGCTCGGAGGTAGCTGTCTTGCCTGTTCCGATCGCCCAGATCGGCTCATAGGCGATGACGGCTGTCTTTGCCTGGTCTGCTGTAACGTTCTGGAATCCAACCTTGACCTGCTGACGGATCCAGTCCATGGTGATTCCCTGCTCTCTCTGCTCAAGAGACTCGCCGCAGCACATGATCGGTGTCAGGCCGTATTCGAAAGCCTTGAGGACCTTTTTATTGATATCCTCGCTGGTCTCTTTGAAGTAATCTCTTCTCTCGGAGTGGCCGAGGATGACGTACTTGACGCCGACGTCTACCAGCATAGCCGGAGCGATCTCACCTGTGTACGCGCCTTTGTCCTCGAAATACATGTTCTCTGCCGCAACTGCGACATTGCTGCCCTTGACTGCTTCTACAACCGGAACGATATCGATTGCCGGAACGCCGTACACGACATCAACTTCGTCATTCTGTACGAGCGGAGCAAGTGTCTCAACCAGCGCGACTGCCTCACTCGGAGTCATGTTCATTTTCCAGTTACCAGCGATAATTTTTCTTCTTGCCATTGTTGGTCTCCTTTTCATCCTCACAGCCGGACGTCATCTTCCGCATGCCCGGTCTGTATCCCAAAACAACCTGCGATGCAGGCTCTCACCCGCATTTTTTAGTATAGCATGAATTCCTTTGTTCTGCACCTGATTCAGGCTGATTTTTACATTTTTTATGGTATTATTTGTCGTCTGCCGCCGCGACGCCCGGAAGCTCCTTGCCCTCAAGGAATTCCAGAGACGCGCCGCCGCCTGTGGAGATGTGGCTCATCTTGTCGCCAAATCCCAGCTGGTTGACAGCCGCGGCGGAATCACCGCCGCCGATGATCGTGGTCGCGTCGGTCTCCGCAAGAGCCTTCGCTACAGCGATGGTGCCGGCCGCAAGCGTCGGATTCTCAAATACACCCATCGGTCCGTTCCAGACGACCGTTTTGGCATTTTTTACAGCGTCAGCAAAGAGCTCTGCTGTCTTCGGTCCGATGTCCAGACCCTCCATATCCGCCGGAATCGCGTCCGCGTCCACAGAGCTGACCTCGACCGGCCCGTCGATCGGATTCGGGAAAGCCGCAGCGATGGTCGTGTCGATCGGAAGCAGCAGCTGTTTGCCGAGATCCTCTGCCTTTTTGATCATCTCAAGACAGTAATCGATCTTGGTGTCGTCAACGAGAGAATTTCCGACTTCCTTTCCCTGCGCCTTCATAAATGTGTACGCCATTCCGCCGCCGATGATCAGCGTATCGCATTTCTCGAGCAGGTTGGAGATTACATTCAGCTTATCCGCAACCTTTGCGCCGCCAAGGATCGCGACGAACGGGCGAACCGGATTCTCCACCGCGTTTCCAAGAAAATCGATTTCCTTCTGCATCAGGTATCCGACCGCGCAGGTGTCGACAAACTCTGTCACACCGACGTTTGAGCAGTGCGCGCGGTGCGCTGTGCCGAACGCGTCATTGACAAAGACGTCCGCCAGAGACGCGAGATCCTTTGAAAATGCCTCCTGATTCTTCGTCTCCTCAACGCGGTAGCGTGTGTTCTCAAGCAGAATCACCTCGCCGTCCTGCATTGCCTCAACCGCCGCCTTCGCGTTCGGTCCGACGACCTCCGGATCCGCGGCAAACTTAACCTCCTGTCCGAGCAGCTCAGACAGGCGCGCCGCTACCGGCGCCAGAGACAGCTCCGGCTTCGGCTCTCCCTTCGGCTTGCCCATATGAGAGCAGAGGATAACCTTCCCGCCGTCCGCGATCAGTTTTTGAATGGTCGGAAGCGCCGCCACGAGGCGGTTTTCGTCGGTAATCACGCCTTCTTTCATCGGAACGTTGAAATCACAGCGCACCAGGACGCGTTTTCCCTGCACGTTGATATCGTCAACGGATTTTTTATTCAGTCCCATGCTGATTCTCCTTTTCTTAAAATAAAGTCCGCAAGCGGACTTCAACTTTCCCATCCCCTCATTCACGAGAGGAGCTGCGGACTTTGCGCCGCTGCTGGTCACCGACAGGTGACATCTTCCTTACAGCAGCGTGCGCATCCAGCGGAGCGTTATTGCTTCAAACGAAATTCGAAGAATTTCCTATGAAGCAATAAAGAGTCCGGTCCAAAGACCGGACCCTCATAAGGTCTGTTTCAGACATCAAATTACTTGACAAACTTCGCGAAGTATTTGATGGTTCTGCACATGTTGGATGTGAAGCTGTTCTCATTGTCGTACCAGGAGACGACCTGAACCTGTGTCTTGCCGTCGCCAGCCGGGATTACCATGGTCTGGGTCGCGTCAAACAGGGAAGCGTAGGTCATTCCGACGATATCTTTGGATACGATCTGGTCTGTGTTGTAACCGAAGGATTCTGTGACCTGTGCCTTCATAGCCGCGTTGACATCATCAACTGTCACTTCACCGTTGACAACTGCTGTCAGGATCGTGGTGGAACCGGTCGGTGTCGGAATACGCTGCGCTGCGCCGATGAGCTTGCCGTTCAGCTCAGGAATAACCAGGCCGATTGCCTTTGCTGCGCCGGTGCTGTTCGGAACGATGTTCTCAGCTGCTGCGCGGCTGCGGCGCTTGTCGCCCTTTCTCTGCGGACCGTCAAGGATCATCTGGTCGCCTGTGTATGCGTGAATTGTGCACATGATACCGGACTCGATCGGAGCGAGGTCATTGAGAGCCTTCGCCATCGGAGCCAGGCAGTTCGTTGTGCAGGATGCAGCAGAGATGATATCGTCGTTCTCTGTCAGGGTCTCATGGTTTGTGTTGTAAACGATGGTCGGAAGGTCATTTCCTGACGGAGCAGAGATGATAACCTTCTTTGCGCCCGCGTCGATGTGCGCCTGAGATTTTGCCTTGGAAGTATAGAATCCTGTGTACTCCAGAACAACGTCAACGTCCAGCTCTCCCCACGGAAGATTCTTTGCGTCTGCTTCCTTGTAAATCTCGATTTCCTTGCCGTCAACAATGATGGAATGATCTGTATTGGAAACCTTGTCTCCCAGCGCGTATCTGCCCTGTGTGGAATCGTACTTCAGAAGATAAGCCAGCATGTCAGGGCTTGTCAGATCGTTAATTGCTACAATTTCAAATCCCTCTGCCTGAAACATCTGCCTGAAAGCCAGACGGCCAATTCTTCCAAATCCGTTAATCGCAACTCTTACTGCTTCAGCCATAACTAATTTTTTCCTCCTACCAAGTCCTTGTATTGTTAAAACTCTAACATATTCAATTGTACCGAATTAAGAACAAGAAATCAAGTGTTTTATCCGAGCAAATTGAACAACATTATTTTGCTAAACAGCGATAAATTCTGCTTTTTGACCAGTATATACCGCAATGTGAGAAAAACCTGCGTTCTTCAGCACTTCGACGGCGCGGTCAAACTCATATCCGATGTAAGAAGGCACATGCGCGTCCGCGCCCAGCGTGACCAGCTCTCCGCCGAGTTCCCGGTATCTGCGCAGAACCTCCGGGTGAGGATTTGGGAAACCGATTCCGCTTTTATAGCCGCCTGTATTGATCTCCAGAGCGATCTGGCGCGACACCAGTTCCTTCAGAATCTCATCAATGATGTCGCCCAGTTCCTGAAGCGAATACGCTTTTTCGCGTTCCCATCCATAGCGGACAATGTAGTCGAGATGCCCAAGCGACTGAAACCCGTCATTCGCCCGGATGCTGTCCAGTGTGTCTTCAAAATACCGGCGGTACATCTCTCTGTCAGTTCCGGGATAACGATCCCGCTCATATGGATCAATACCGTCAACCAGGTGCATGGAACCGATCACGAAGTCATACGGATACGCCTGTATAAACTGACTGATCTCTTCGTGCAGGTGTGCCTGCAGGCCGATTTCCACGCCTATCCGCACCTGTATTCTGTCCCGGTACGTCTCCTGCATCCGTCTCATTTTCTTCCAGTAGGCATCCGCGTCCAGCAAAAAATCACTGTCCCAGAAATCCGGATCATGATGATCCGTGACGCAGATACTGTTCATTCCCAGCCGGATGGCTGTCTCCACCATCTCCTCAACCGGTGTCGTGGAATCTCCTGAAAATTCTGTGTGCATGTGGGAATCCGGCAGCATTGTGTTTCTCCTTCCAAATATGGTTCCGTCAGATCACTGCAGACAACACTTTTTAACCTTCCGATTTCTTAATCACGCCTCCTCCGGCGACGCAGCCGTCATCGGTGTAGAGCACCAGTGCCTGTCCCGGCGTCACGGCTCTGACCGGCTCTCTGAAAAAGCAGCGGATTTCATCTTCGCCCGTCCTTGTGACGGTGCAGGGCGTCCCTTTATGGTTATAGCGGATTTTTCCCAGAAACGTCTGCTTCCCGCCGGGCTCAAAATCCGCAATTCCCATCAGATTCAGGGACGAGGCTGTCACAACGGAGGAAAACACATCATCCTGCTCTCCGACTACAACCTCATTCGTTTCGGGTCTCAGCTCCGTCACAAAGACACGCCTTCCCATCGGAAGATCCAGTCCTCTGCGCTGGCCTACCGTGTAGTGGATCAGGCCGCGGTGTCTTCCGAGAACCTTCCCGTCTGCAGTAACAAAATTTCCGGGAGGACTCTCCGCTCCGCTCTCACGTCTGATAAACGCGGCGTAGTCCCCGTCCGGCACAAAGCAGATCTCCTGACTGTCCCGCTTCCCGGCAACCGGCAGCCCTGCCCGCTCCGCCATATTCCTGATCTCCGGCTTCGTGTAGTCTCCCACCGGAAGAAGTGTGCGCGCAAGCTGTGCCTGCGTTAGATTGTAAAGCGCGTACGTCTGGTCCTTTTCCGCCGTGACGGAATTTCTGACTGCCAGACGTCCATTTGCCCGCCGTCCGACCTTCGCGTAGTGGCCGGTCGCAATATAATCCGCGCCGATATCCATTGCCCTTTCCAGCAGTGCCTCCCACTTTACAAAGCGGTTGCAGGCAATACAGGGGTTCGGCGTTCTGGCAGAGAGGTATTCCCGCACAAAATAGTCGATCACCTTTTCGCGGAAAATATCCTTGAAATTCATGACATAGTAAGGGATTCCGAGCACATCTGCCACCCGTCTGGCGTCCTCCACGGCACTTACGCCGCAGCAGCCGCCCTCACGCTCCAGCGTGCAGGCTTCCGCGTTCTGCCAGATCTGCATCGTGACGCCGATCACGTTGAACCCCTGCTCCTTCAGAAGAAGCGCGGCCACAGAGGAATCAACGCCTCCCGACATCCCCACAACAACTGTTTTCTTCAATCCCTTCGTCCCTCGTCATTTCATGCCAGTCACAATTTATTTCCAATTATTATTTATGGAAACACTGATTTAATCCATCACCGCTCAGCTCCCGGGAGATTTTTCCGGAGTCTTTCGACAATCATCTTCAGCGTTTCAATTGTTCTGTCCAGTTCCTCCCGCGTCGTCTCGTGAGAAATGGTAAAGCGAACCGTTCCAAACGCTTCCTCCCGCGGCCTCCCCATGGCCAGCAGCACATGGGACGGGTCGATGGAGCCGGAGGAACACGCCGAACCGCCGGAGGCGCAGATCCCCTGCAGATCCAGCATGATCAGGATGGATTCCGCGCTGAGTCCGTGGAAGGTACAGCTTATATTGTTGGGGAGACGCAGCTTCGGATGCCCGTTACAGGAGACATCCGGGATTTCCTGCAGAACACGCTCTGCAAAATAGTCCCGGAGCGCCGTCTCAGACGCAATACGTTCTTCCATTGCCTCTGCTGCCTGCTCTGCCGCTACGCCCATCGCAACAATCCCCGGAACATTCTCTGTCCCGGCGCGCCTGTTGAACTCCTGCCCGCCGCCGTGCAGCAGCGCGCCGATGCCGGATCCTTTGCGCAGATACAGAAACCCTCAACCTTTCGGCCCGTGAAATTTGTGCCCGGAAGCAGAGAGCATGTCAATCCCGAGCTCATCAACAGAGATCGGAAGATGTCCAAACGCCTGTACCGCGTCCGTGTGAAACAAGATCCCTCTGCCGCGGGCCATCGCGCCCAGCTCCGCGACCGGCTGCAGCGTGCCGACTTCATTATTCGCGAACATCACAGAAAGCAGGATCGTCTCCGGACAGATTGCCGCCTCGGCCTGCGCGAGATCGATTCTGCCGCAGGCGTCCACGTCCAGCCATGTAATTCTGGCTCCCCGCACACGCTCCAGATACTCGCAGGTACGCAAAACAGCCGGATGCTCGATCCGGCTTGTGATAATATGATTTCCCTTTTCTTTACACGCCTCAAATGCCGCTGTCAGCGCCCAGTTATCAGATTCCGTCCCACCCGAGGTGAAGATGATTTCCTCCGGGGCGGCGCCCAGCATTTTGCTGATGCACTCCCGGCTCCTGCGTATGGCTTCCCTGCTTTTTCTCGCAAGCTGATAAACCGACGAGGGATTCCCGTACTGTTCCGTCAAAAACGGAATCATCGCCCCTGCCGCCTCCGGGCTCATTCTGGTTGTCGCGGCATTGTCCAAATAGATCATCTGATTTCGCGTCCTCTCCGTCAGTTTCTGCAGGCAGACGGAACGGGTGCCTCGCCGCTCTCTTCGATCAGGATCCGGCTTTCCTGCACCAGCTGATCCAGCATAATCGAATCAACCGCCTGCGAAATTGCGTCGTTTATCCGTTTCCAGACATACTTTGTGACACACCAGTCTGCCCCGTCGCATCCGCTGTTCTCCCGCGCGAACTGATTCAGGTCAAATTTCTCGATAAGCTCTTTTGTAATGGCAGTATCCGCTTCCCCGCCTCTGGAGATTCCGGAGTTATCCCGCATCCCTTCAATCGTGATCGCGGGGCAGGAAACGGCGTCGATGCTGCCCTCCAGTGCCCGGAGGACATCTCCCACCGAAATCTGCGACGCCGGACGCGCCAGATGATATCCGCCGCCCGCGCCGCGGACGCTCTCTACAAGCCCCGCCTTTTTCATAGAGCGGATCAGCTGCTCCAGATAACTCTCCGAGAGCTCCTGCCGCTCCGCAATACTCTGGGCAGAAACCGCGCCGGCTTCCTCATGAACCGCCAGATCAATCAAGGCCCTGAGTCCGTAGCGGCCGCGTGTCGTCAATTTCATAATCCGCTGTCCTCACAAATAACGATGATACCGGCCTGAAACCAGCTGGTTCCGCAGCGGTTTCATAAGTGCCGGATTGTCTCATGCCCTGCGCGCTCAGACCAGTTCCGCAATTTCATAGATCAGGCGCTCAGATTCCTCCCAGCCCAGACACGGATCCGTGATGGACTTGCCGTACACATGCTCACTGCCGATCTTCTGCGCGCCCGGAACCAGATAGCTCTCGATCATCAGACCCTTGACCAGCTTTTCGATCCGCGGATCGTATTTGCGGCTGTTCAGAACCTCTCTGGCAATTCTCGGCTGCTGCTCATACTTCTTATCTGAATTGGAGTGATTCGTATCTATGATGCAGGCATGGTTGACGAGCGTCGTCTCATCGTACTTCTCCAGCAGAAGCTCGAGGTCCTCAAAGTGATAATTCGGAATTGAATTTCCGTGCTTGTTCGTCGCCCCGCGCAGAATCGTATGAGTCAGGGGATTGCCTGTCGTGTGGCACTCTCTTGAGCGATACGCAAACGTATGCTGCGACTGCGCCGCAATCACGGAGTTGATCATCACGGACAGGTCTCCGCTGGTCGGGTTTTTCATGCCGGCCGGGATGTCAATCCCGGAAACCGTCAGCCGGTGCTGCTGGTTTTCCACCGAGCGGGCTCCGATCGCGACGTACGACAGAAAGTCTGACACATAACTCCAGTTTGCAGGGTACAGCATCTCGTCGGCTGCCGTCAGGCCGGATACCTCGACCGCCCGGATATGCATCTTTCGCATTGCGCGCAGTCCGGTCGCGAGATCCGGTTTTTTGTCCGGATCCGGCTGGTGCACGATCCCCTTGTACCCTTTACCGGTAGTCCGCGGCTTATTGGTGTAAATGCGCGGAAGCAGGACCAGCCTGTCATTGACAACCTCCTGTACCCGCGCAAGTCTCGTTACGTAATCCAGAACAGCGTCCTCGTTGTCCGCCGAGCACGGTCCGATGATGACCAGGAATTTATCGGATTCGCCGGTAAATACTTCCCGGATCATCCTGTCGCGCTCTTTTTTTATCTCTTTCAGGGAATCAGCGAACGGAATCTGTTCCTTGATTTCCTCGGGTGTAGGTAATTTTGTAATAACCTCAAATGCCATTTCTTTTTTTCCTGAAAAGACCGCTATATCAGAGTCTGACATAACGGCCTTTCACTCCTCTTCAGTTTGATTCATCTACATCTGAAGCGACTCCATATAGGACTGTGTCGTCGACAGATCCGCGTGTCCGAGCATCTCCTGAATTGTCTTAAGATCCTTTCCGCTCTGGAGCTGATGCATCGCGAACGAGTGCCTCAGGGTATGCGGCGTAATATCCTTGTCGATCTTCGCCTCTTTGACATACACCTTCAGAACCTTCCAGAATCCCTGGCGGCTCATCGGATTACCCTGACAGTTCGTAAACAGGATGTCACTTTCCTTGCCTTTAAGAAGTACGTCACGCGCGTCCTTCAGGTACTGCTTCTGCGCCTTCATGACGTTCGCGTCAAACGGAATCATGCGCTCCTTGCCGCGCTCGGAACAAGTGATATACCCCATTTGCAGATTCATATCTTTCACTCCCAGATGAATCAGCTCACTCACACGTATTCCGGTCGCATAAAGAAGCTCAAGCATTGCCTTGTCGCGAATTCCCTTGGCAGTCGTCGTATCCGGCTGCTGAAGCAGCAGCTTGATCTCGTCCTTTGTGAGGATCTCCGGCGCATGCTTATCTACCTTCGGCGGTTTCAGTCTCTCTGTCGGATCCTTGCTGACCTTCTTTTCCTTCATCAGATATCTGTAGAAGGAACGGAGCGAGGCAATGTTCCTCGAGACCGTCGCTGGCGACATGTGGTTCTTCTCCAAATGCAGGACATATGAATTCAGATTTGTCTCAGTGATCTGAGTGAAGTCCGTAATATTCTGCTCACCGAAATAATTGGCGGCCTTGCGGAGGTCACGCTCATATGAAATCTCTGTATTATACGAAGTCTTCTTTACATTATGCAGATAGTCGATATACTCCTGAATTGCATTTATCATTTTCAAAACACCTCTTATGATTTGATCTTATAAAAGCAATTCACCCTTCAAAACTTAATGTCTATTATACGCAGACTTTGCGGGTTTTGTAAACCTGTTTTTTTGATATCTTTGCAAAAAAATCGCGGTCTGGCTTATTATTCACAACATATCGCAAAAGACATAATGCTTCTCTACCATATCTTGTGGAACCACTCAGAAAAATCTTTTTCACCGAACCGCCGGCTGTTTTCTTCCGGATGCTCTCTCCCCTTAAGATTCTTATTTGAATCATTCTGATGATTCAGGTTCCTCTGGTGATCCGGATGTCTCTGAGTTGCTTTCCGTATCCTCGCCTGACGCGCTTTCTTCCGAAATGTCATCTCCGGAAGCATTGTCATCTCCGTCCGAATGATCCTCAAGACCTTTCATCTGGCGGAAATACGCGGCGTTTTCCGCTTTTTCCGCGGCTTCCTCCGCCGCTTCCTGCGCAAGCCGCTCACGGTCTTCGCGCTGAAGGCGCATCATCTCTTTGGACGCGCGGATAGCGAAGTAAAGACCGGCTCCGATAAAAACAATCACGCCGACGAGGCCGATCCAGAAATTCCTGCCGGTCATCCCGCCGCCGATCAATCCGTCACGGATTACCTGATAGGCCAGATAGATCAGATAGACCCCGGCCACCATGCGAATGCCCTGGGTAAACTTCGGATTCCCCATAAAACCAATCCTCCTGTCAAATGAATTCACCCCTGCGCTGCTCCGGTTTTTTCGGAAGGCTCCTGCCGCATTCCTGCAGCGCGGTTCTCAATCGAGTTATATATTACCAGATTCTTCTGTCTGCGTCAAAATGTCATATCATGCGTTCTGCTCCAGCGCGATCAGAGCCGCTCCGATGGCGCCGCACAGCTGCGCGTGCTCTGAGACCGTGACCGGCACCTCCATTTTCTTTTCCAGTTCCGCGACCAGCCCCGCGTTTTTCGCGACGCCTCCTGTCATCATACAGCCGGCCTCCACGCCGATCCGCCTGGCCAGCGCGGCTGTTTTCGCTGCCACAGACTTATTCAGGCCATGAATGATATCTGCCGTATCTGCGTTCGCGGCGATCAGGGAGACGACCTCTGATTCTGCGAACACCGTGCACATGCTCGAGATAGTGAGGTCATTTTTCCAGGTCTGTCCCAGCTGTTCAAATTCATCCATGGACAGCTCCAGCGTTCTTGCCATCATTTCCAGAAAGCGGCCAGTGCCCGCCGCGCATTTGTCATTCATTGTAAAGTTCTTTACATTACCGTCCGCGTCGATCCGGATCACCTTGGAATCCTGTCCGCCAATGTCAATAATGGTTCTGACGGCAGGGTCGAGAAAGTGCGCGCCCTTCGCGTGGCAAGTAATCTCTGTGACAGCGTCATCTCCAAGTCCGATGGTATCCCTCCCATATCCGGTGGCCACGACATTTCCGAGCGCCTCCCTCGGGATCCCCGCCTTCTGAAGAGCCTCTTCCAGGGCGCGTTCCGCGCCTCTCGCCGCGCCAGCGCCTGTTCGCAGGATCGACCAGGCAGCAATTTCTTTATCCCGGTTCATGATCACGACATCTGTACTCGATGAGCCGCTGTCAATCCCCGCCGCGTACATCTTCTCTTCCATAAGCTTCTTCTGTCCTTCCTGTCCTGAACGCGCTTCCACCGACCTGCCTGCTCCGGCGCGCAGGCTTTCCGCAAAGGCATCCAGCCGCGTCGCAAGCTGTCCGCCGCTCTGCCGCGTCGCATCTGTTTCAATCTTCAGCACCGGAATGTCTTTTTCCGTGCGGGCCGCATATTCAAAGCCATAATAATCACAGAATTTCATCGTGTGATAGACAATTCCCATCGCATCCTGTCCGAGCGGCCGCCGGGCTTCCCGCTCATTCATCCGCATACACGGAACCTGCTGCCTCAGCAGAACCTGTGCGTAGGCGTCGAGCCATGCGCTCCGGCTGTCCGCGCCGCTGACCTGCTCAAGCCTGCGGTTTCCGCTGCAGGTATCATCGCGGACTGGCACAGAAAAATGCTTCTGCACCATTTCCAGCAGATATGGCCCTCCGTGCGCGCCCTGAAGACTGATACAGGGCTGTGTTTCCGGAGCGTTTTCCGGTTTCTGCGCCGCATTTGCCTGCTCCGCCAGTGCCTGCGCGGCCTTCCCCGTGTGAAACGGAATGCCGCTGTAGGCTTCATATGCCTGTACCAGCCGGTACAGTGAATGCGCCAGCATCCAGCTCTCCGCCTTCCCCTGCCTGTGCGGGAGATCCAGCAGCCACAGAAATTTCAGATGTCCCTGTTCCTTCAGTATGTCATAAATTCTCCTGGCAACATCACAGCAATTGACAAGTATTACCTCCTCGACCCCAGGCTGCAGACACGCCTCCAGAAGCACCTTCCCGTAGCCGCAGATATTCGGGTGCGCCATTGTATCGGCTGCGTCGAACGCGTCCTGCACCCGCTCCAGCCGCTCCGTCTGCACGCCAAAGCCTGCCATAATTTCCAGCGGCGTATATTTACACATATACCACAATTTATGTTGTTCACGCGGCATTTTCCGCTTCCTCCCAAGTCCGGGCGCTGCTGCGAAACAGAGTCCGCAAGCGGACTTCAGCTCCCCATCCCCTCACTGATGAGGAGAGCTTCTCATTTCTGTACAGATCCTTATTTTGCAGATTTCTTCCGCTGCTCCAGCATTTCAATAAATGCCTGCATTCTGGTCGAAGTCTGTCCGTCACCGGCATTGCGCCTGTCCGCCCCGTCGCCATCCAGTATCAGGACCGGGTAGCCGGCAGCCTCAAACAATTGTCTGGCATTTCCCGCGGCGGCGAGCGTCTGCTTGCATCCCCAGTGGCAGAAATAAACCACGCCGTCTATTTCCTGCCTGCCGCACATTTCCAGCGCGCGCGCCAACCTGCGTGAGGACGGCCCGTTCATCGAATTGTACACCATGCGCCGCGCCATGCTCTCATAAGGCTTTTCCGGATCGTAATGTGAAATTTTAAATTCCAGCGATTTCCGGAGTTTTTGACCCGAACCAGAAATTACTCTTGCACACGCTCGTGAAGCCTATCCTTACTGTCCGTTGGGTGATCATCATCGGATGACGGGCTGGCTGTCAAGGCC
>JAFVEX010000099.1 GCA_017475785.1 Eubacterium sp.
CGCAGCGATGACACCTGCCCTGAGGCTGCGTCCGCCCAGAAAATAACCGTCGCTCGTGTTTTTTGCGACTTTTCTGGACTGATAAAATGAAACTACTAAGACAATCAGTGTAATGATCGCAAAACTTCCCAATATTGCTAACATGATATATCCTCCCTCAGATCTCATCGCAGGCGACCAGAATCTTGAAATAGTCGCCAGGAATCTGTGCAAATGAAAATGCCTCTTCAACTTCTTTGAGCGGGTAAATCCTGCTGACAAGCTTTTCCAGCCTGCTGTTCAGTTTTCCGCTTTTCAGCAGTTCAACTGCTCCCATAAAACTGTATTGGTTGTGAATCCGCACGCCGCGGATGCTCAGTTCTTTCGCAAACACTTCGGAGAGTGCGACCGGGTAGGGCCGGGAGGTCATTCCGACCACCACGACCGTGCCAAAGATTGCAGTGTCGCTGATGGCAGTCGTGATGCCCGGCATACTGCCGGAAACCTCAAAGGTTACATCAAATCCCTTTCCTTCCGTCAGCTCCGCAACCTGGCTCTCAAAATCCTCATCCAGCGGATTGAGCGTCCGGATTCCCATCTCCTCCGCAAAGCTTCTGCGGAATTCGCTGATCTCGGAGATGACGACAGATCCTGCGCCTGCGTGATCCGCCACCAGTGCGATCAGAATGCCAATCGGTCCGCCGCCGATAATCAGCACGGATTCTCCGACCTTCAGGCCGCTTCTGCGGACATCGTGTACGGCGACTGCAAGCGGCTCTGTCAGTGCGGCCAGCCTGAGATCCAGGGTGTCCGGTACCGCGTACATCTTTCTGGCGGCAACCTTCACATACTCTGCAAAACCTCCGTTTACGTGCGCTCCCATGAACTTCAGATGTCTGCAGACATTGTCCTCTCCTTTCGCACACGGTTCACAGTTTCCGCAGGAAAAGAACGGCTGTGCCACAACCGTATCTCCAATCCGGAACCGGTCTCTGTATTCTTCTCCCGCCACTTCTACTAATTCCCCGACAAATTCATGTCCCGGGATGACCGGAAACTGTGCGGTCGGATGGGCGCCCTTCAGCACATGGATATCGCTTCCGCAGATACCGCAGTACTTCACTCTGATCAGTGCCTCCCCGTCCTTCAGTTCCGGAATGTCTGCATCCTGCAGACAAATCTGATTGGCTTCTGTAATAACTGCCGCCTTCATTTTTTATTCCTTTCTCCACTGCCTCAGCCTGTCTGATTTTTCAAAGCAGCTGCTTCAGGGCAATACTTTTTGTATGTGTGTATTCTTCGAGGGTCTGTGTCGCGCCCTCTCTTCCAAGTCCTGTCATTTTGTATCCGCCAAATGCGAGATGTGCGCTCCTGTAATTTCCGCAGCCATTGATCACACAAGTGCCTGTCTCGATCTGCGTCGCGACCTTGAGTGCCGTGGACATATCCGATGTCATAACGCCGCCCGAAAGTCCGTATGGGGCTGCGTTCGCAATGGCGACTGCCTCCTCCAACGTATCAAATCCGATGATCGGGAATACCGGTCCGAAAACTTCCATCTCTGTGGCAATGTCCATGTCTGCCGTCACGCCCGTCAGGACGGTCGGTTCAAAATATGTGCGGTCAAACCGTTTTCCGCCGTACGCGAGCACCGCGCCCTGGCGAACTGTTTTCTGAATCTGCTCCTCTACTTCAACTGCGGCGCGCTCGCTGATCAGCGGGCCGTAATCTGTCTCTTCATTCATCGGATCACCGATGTTCAGCTTCTTCAGTGCTTCAATCAGCTTTTTGGTATACGTCTCACGGATTCCGTTCTGTACAATCATCCGCTTCGTTCCGCAGCAGGTCTGACCAGCGTTAGATGCACGTCCGAGAAGCGTCTCGTCTACCGCGCGGTCGACATCCGCGTCGTCAAAGATAATGATCGGATCATTTCCTCCGAGTTCCAGATAGACGTGCTTCAGATTCTTTGCGCCGTTCTCCATGGTCTGAATGCCGACAGGGACACTGCCGGTCACGCTGATTGCGTCGACCTTTTCGCTTTTGGCGAGATAATTGCCGACCTTTGAGCCGCTGCCGGTTACAACCTGTACGGCATTGCCCGGAATGCCAGCCTTGTGCAGCAGCTCTGTCACCATGATTGCCGAGAGCGGTGTGTCGCTGGAAGGCTTGACAATAACGGAATTTCCGGTCACAAGCGCGGGCGCGACCTTATGTGCGTACAGCTCCAGCGGATAGTTAAATGGAACGATGCAGGCGACTACGCCGAGCGGCTCTTTTACAGTAAAGATAATATCGCCGTTGACACGGTTCTCAGAATTCAGCGGAAGCGTCTCACCGCCGAAGTTTTTTGCCTTCTCACAATATGTCTCAAAAATAGAACCGCAGGCATCCACTTCATCGATGCAGGAGGTCAGCGTTTTACCTGTTTCCATGCACATGACCTGTGCGATTTCCTGCTTTTTCTGCTGCAGCAGCTGTTCAAAATGACGAATCATTGCAACGCGCTCATACAATACGACCTGACGCCACTCTCTGGTTCCTCTCTGCGCTGCGTCCAGCGCGGCTTCCAGATCTTTTTCTGCCGCTGCCGGCACCGTATCAATCAATTCACCTGTCGCAGGGTTGATCACTTCAATCACCTGACCGTCCAGCGCATCCGTTTTTTCTCCGTTGATAATCATTTCCATGTTTATATTCTCCATATCAGATAATTCACCCGCATGGGTTCATATCTATTAACACTGTTTTTTTCAGATGCTCCGGATGAGCCCACCCTCTACTCGGATCGGCGCGCCATTTGTCGCGGCTGAAAGCTCAGAGCAGTAATATGCAACTGTTGTGGCAACCTCTTCTGAATCCACAAACCGCCGGACGAGAGAAGTCGGATCAAACCGGTTAAAATAGTCCTCGATGTGTTCTTCGACCGTCATCCCCTTTGATTCGGCAACCTCTGTCTGGTATTTTGCCGTTCCCTCTGTCCAAGTCGGTCCCGGAAGAATCGTGTTGACTGTAACACGCGTGCCCTTTGTCAGTTCCGCCATGCCTCAGGACAGATTCAGGATGGCCGCCTTGGACGCGCAGTAATGAAGGAATGTGGGGAGGGGCTTGTAAGCGACCTCGCTGGAGAAGTTGAGAATCTTCCCGCTGTTCCTTCTGATCATCCTCGGAAGATAATACCGGGACAGCCGCACTACACTCATCAGGTTGACGTTGAACATGTACTGCCAGTCTTCATCTGTCATCTCTTCGAATGGAATCGCATTGTAGATCCCGGCATTGTTTACCAGGACATCAAGTTCGCCAATCGCGTCGACAGCATTGATGACTGCCTGCGCGCCTTCTGCTGTTGCGAGATCACCGATCGCCTTTTCCGGAGCTCCGTATTCACAGAGCTCATCCCAAATCTTGTCGACTGATGCCTCTGTCCTGGCATTAATAATTACTTTTGCACCTTCCTGCAGCAGGATCTTTGCGAGCGCTTTTCCCATTCCTGCTGTAGAGCCGGTAACCAGTATCAGTTTATCATTTAACTTTAAATCCATAAGAACCTCCTTGTTGGTTCATCCATCGTTCCCTAAGTTATTTTGCAAAATAATCTTTCGATGTATTCATTCTATAAAACCCTTTATATATCCACAATAGAAAACCCGTAATTTTCGTACCAAATCGTTTTTGTTAAATTATATTATTTTCTTTATTTACACGCTTTTTTTATATATAAAACGTTTTGGTTTTGTCTGCAGTTTTCCGGAAGGCAATTCGGAACAACCATTGGACAGAAAAAGCCCCAGGGTTTGTTCCCCCAGGGCTATAACCATGTATTATTATTCGATTTCCCGGCTTACACCAACCGGTTTTTAGTACATCTTTGCACCTGCCGGGATCGCCGGATCCACCATCAGAAGGTGGAGCTTTTCTTCATCGCCTTCCTTATGAACGGCACTGATCAGCATGCCGCAGGAATCGATGCCCATCATAGCTCTCGGCGGAAGATTGGTGATCGCGATGCAGGTCTTTCCGACTAATTCTTCCGGCTCGTAGAATGCGTGAATTCCGCTTAAAATCGTCCTGTTTACGCCGCTTCCGTCGTCCAGAGTGAACTTCAGAAGCTTCTTGGACTTCGGCACGGCCTCGCACTCCAGAACCTTCACGGCACGGAAATCGGACTTGCTGAAGGTCTCGAAATCGACCTGATCCTCGAACAGCGGCTCGACGGCGAGATGCTCGTAATCCGGAACCTTCGCGTCGAAAATCGGCATCTTCGGGTCTGCGGGATTGATTGCCGGTGTGGCTTCAGCTTCCTCGGTTTCGCCCTCAGAGCTTACACCATTTCCTTCAGAGCCTGTCTTAACCGACTTCATTGTCGGGAACAGCAGCACATCCCGGATTGCCGCGCTGTCTGTCAGCAGCATAACAAGACGGTCGATTCCATAACCGATCCCTCCTGTCGGCGGCATGCCGATGTCAAGCGCATTGATGAAATCGTCGTCTGTGTGCTGAGCCTCTTCATCTCCTGCTGCCGCATTAGCGTCCTGGGCAGCAAAGCGCTCGCGCTGGTCGATCGGATCGTTCAGCTCAGAATAAGCGTTGCACATCTCCCAGCCGTTGATATAGAGCTCGAAGCGCTCTACCAGCGAAGGATCTTCTGGTTTTTTCTTTGTGAGCGGAGAGATCTCTATCGGGTGATCCATAATAAAGGTCGGCTGGATCATCTTGTCTTCACAGTACTCATCGAAGAACAGGTTGATGATATCGCCGCGCTTGTGGTGTTTTTCCACCTGCAGATGACGCTCCTTTGCAAGGGTAATCGCCTCTTCATCGCTGCGGATTTCATTGAAGTCAACACCGGTTTCTTCCCGGATCGCATCGATCATCGTCAGTTTTCTGAACGGTTTTGAGAGGTCAATCTCTGTGCCGTTGTAAGTAATCACTGCAGAACCGCACACCTCATTCGCGACATGCCGGAACATGCTCTCTGTCAGTTCCATCATCCCGTAGTAATCCGTGTAGGCCTGATACAGCTCCATCAGCGTAAACTCCGGGTTATGACGGGTATCGAGACCTTCATTTCGGAAAACACGTCCGATCTCATAGACCCGCTCAAGTCCGCCGACGATCAGCCGCTTCAGATACAGTTCCAGAGAAATGCGAAGCTTTTTGTCTTCGTTGAGCGCGTTGTAATGCGTAATAAAGGGTCTTGCGGCCGCGCCGCCCGCGTTATCGACAAGGATCGGCGTCTCGACCTCCATAAATCCGCGTCCGTCGAGGAATCTGCGGATTTCTGAGAGGATCCGGGAACGCTTGATGAAGGTCGCCTTGACTTCCTCGTTCATGATGAGATCCGTGTAGCGCTGACGGTAACGGAGATCCGTATCCTGCAGGCCATGGAATTTCTCCGGAAGCGGCTGGAGAGATTTGGACAGCAGCGTCAGTTCCTTCGCGTGGACGGAGATTTCTCCCATTTTCGTCGTAAAGACAAACCCCTTCACGCCGACGATATCGCCGACGTCCATGCGCTTAAATGCTTTGTATTCTTCCTCTCCCAGATCGTCACGGGCCACGTAGCACTGGATCCGGCCAAGCTTGTCCTGCACATGACAGAAGGACGCCTTGCCCATCACACGTTTGCTCATCATACGGCCGGCGATGATGACTTCTTTGCCTTCCAGCGCGTCGTAATTGTCTTTGACTTCTGTGCTGTGATGCGTTACTTCAAATTTTGTAATCTGAAACGGATCCCTGCCCGCATTCTGAAGTTCTTTGAGCTTGTCTCTTCTGACCTGAATCAGATGATTGATATCCTGTCCCTGCGCGTTCTGGTTCTTAGCGGACATTCTTATTCTCCATTTCTGTTTATTTTTTTATCATCCCACGTTCCGCTCGATGCTTAATACCTTGTACTGCATCTCGCCCGCGAGAGATTCTACGGTGACGACATCATCGACACGCGCGCCAATCAGTGCCTTCCCAACAGGTGATTCATTCGAAATCTTTCCGTTCCGGCTGCTGGCCTCGTTTGACCCAACGATGGAGAATACCATTTCCTCATCGTATTCCATATCCAGCACACGAACCTTACAGCCGATATTGATGGTCTCGGAATCGACTTCCTCCTCATCGATGACCTCATCGAGATTTTTCAGGATTTTCTCGATTTCCTCGATTCTTGCCTCAATATCCCGCTGTTCATCCTTGGCAGCGTCATACTCGGCATTCTCCGAGAGGTCGCCCTGCTCCCTGGCTTCTTTGATTTTCTGGGCAACTTCGTGCCGCTTGTTCACTTTCAGATCATGAAGTTCATCTTCAAGCTTCTGAAGTCCAGCGCGTGTGATAATGTTTTTACCCGCCATTGTTTCTTTCCTTTCAAACTGCTTTAAAATATATTTGCCTGGCTGCGCGGCGATGGATTAAACCATTGCTTTCTTAAAACATGGATTCCTCACTCATCTTCCTCTTCCGGATGCTTCAGTTCGTCATTCAGCACATCCAGAATGTCGTAGATGTCCAGACCGTGTACCTCGCATGCTTCCTTCAGCGTCTCGACCTGTGAGACGCCACATCCCAGACAGTGCAGGCCGACGTCCAGCATGACCGGCACGAGCTCCGGGAACTGCGCGACGATATCGCCGACGATCATGTCTGCGGTCACGCTGTCGCCCCGGTCGCCGAATGATGCCCTGATTTCCTCGTCCACATCGCCGATATCTGTCAGTCCGAAATAGCTGACAAATACTTCCCGGATCCCGCGGGAGAGGAAGTTCAGAGAAGACGGTCCAAGATGAATATTCTTCATGCCGATGTACAGCAATTCAAGTATCGTGATGACGGATTTCGGGTCGTACCACGCAACATTGAAGTACACCGGAAGCATGCCGACGTCGCTGAGATTCATTTCCTCCTGCAGATTCAGCAGAAAATCGCAGATGGAATAGCTGTTTGCTGAATCTCCTGCATCTATGAGCCGCGGAACCCCCGCGGTTTCTCCCAGCTCCTGTCTCATAAAACGATACTTTACGGAGCCTGCCGCCAGAACGACGGTATCCTCCGGAAGCGCGCGGACAAAATCTGTGTAATAGCTTCTGTTCTTTGCGCGTCCGTCCGTTCCGATCATGACGACCAGCTTACGGATTTCTTTTTTGGAGAGTCCCCTGGCAACCGGCTTTACAAAACCTGAGAGCTGCTCTTTCCCGTATCCGGTGACAACCGTCCTGCGCTCCAGCTCGCGGGGCGCGCCGCAGGTCTTCGCAAAAGCGATCAGTTCACTGAAATCGGTTCCGGCTCCATCTTCTGCCTCCGGTATATGGCGGCATCTGGGACTTCCCGACAATCCTGTCGTATAGACACGGTCGAGGTAGGAACGGCGTGGAATGGTAAATTCATCCGACGTAATCAGGACCGGTCCGCCAAACGCTTCGAACTCTTCCTTCTGCTGATGCCACGCGCCGCCATAATTCCCGGCAAAATGCGGATATCTGGACAGCTCCGGATACGCATGTGCGGAGAGCAGATCCGAGTATGTGTAGACATCGACGCCGCTGCCCTCTGTCTGTTCCAGCAGTCTTGCAAGTACCTTGATATCATCGCCGGCAACCAGAATTCCAGGATTGGTTCTGACGCCGAGATCGACTTCTATTGCCTCCGGGCTGCCGAACATCTCCGCTCGCGCGGTATTCAGCAGTGTCATCGCCTTAATTCCGTAGCGGCCTGCCTCCAGCACACTGGCAATCAGCTCGCCTCCGCGAATTGTGTCATCCGACGCTTTCTTCAGTGACGCCTGAATAAATGCCTGAATTTCGTCATCATCTTTTCCCAGACGATTTGCCTGGCGAAGATACGCGGCTGTTCCCTGCATCGCATAAAGAATCAGTCCGCGCAGGCCTCTGATATCCGGATCGACAGTTGCCATACGGCCGACTTCGGCTGCCTTCTGCGTATACTGCTCCTCTGCGCCCTGCCACCGCGCAGCCTCCGGCAGCGCGTCCACGTCGCAGAACGCGATTGCTTCTGCCTTACAGGCGAGCGTGCGGTTGATCTGTCTGCGATACGCGTCCGGGTCGAAGTTTACATTAACTGTGCACATCACAAGATTATCCAGAATCACCCGGTTCAGCTTTGGATCAACCGGCTGCTGTTCTTCACGAAGCGAAGTTGTGACGGAAGCGAGTCCCTGCGTGACATAGATCAGAAGATCCCGCATGCCTGCGGCTTCTGCGGAAATACCGCACATGCCGATTCTCGTACAGGCTGCGTTTGCCGCAGCTTCCTGACACTGATCGCAGTACATCACCGATCCATGTGCCTGATTCGTCATTGTCTGTTCTGCCATTTATAACACCATTCTTTCAATCGCAGGAATCTTTTTCCAGCAAATGATCCCTGTCTCTTTTACTGCCAATGCGGACAGTATACATCAAGACTCGCCGTGATTCAAGACAAACTACATATTAAATGCATTTTAAGCAATTGATTCTACCTCGTAGTCCCTGTCTTCAACCGCTTTTTTCAGTGCGTCATTGCTGACTTCCTCTGCCAGAGTCACAATCGCCGTACCTTTTTCATGGCTGACTTCCGCCGACTGAACACCCGCAACAGCCTCGAGCGCCTTTTTGACAGTTGCCTCACAGTGGCCGCACATCATTCCTTTAATATTCATGGTCTTTGTCATTTCTGCTTCCTCCTTTGTCGTTGTTTCTGGTTTCTGGTTATCGGTTTTCTGGTCTTCTGGTTTCTGGTGCTCAGAATCCCGGGCGTCCAGCTTCTGCCCTTCTGTTTTCTGGTCTTCTGGCTCACGGGCGTCCGGCTTTCCGACGGCAGTCCCGTCTGTTTCTGACGTCCCCTGTTTCTTTTTGGTCTCCTCTGCTCCGTATATTTTTACCAGATTCAGGCGGAGCGCGTTTGTGACAACGCAAAAGCTGGACAGACTCATCGCTGCCGCGCCGATCATCGGGCTCAAAAGGATTCCAAATGCATGATACCATGCTCCGGCGGCAAGGGGAATACAGATAACATTATAGAAAAACGCCCAGAACAGATTCTGATGGATGTTGCGCAGTGTCGCGCGGGACAGTCTGATTGCCGCGGGAACATCTGTCAGCCTGCTTTTTGAGAGCACCACGTCTGCCGCGTCGATGGCTACATCTGTACCGGCGCCGATGGCGATTCCAATATCTGCGGCAGTCAGTGCCGGCGCGTCGTTGATCCCGTCTCCGACCATTGCTGTCTTGCCTGCCTGCTTCAGTTCCCGGATTACCTGTTCCTTGCCGTCCGGCAGTACGCCGGCTGCCACCTCACTCACGCCGGTCTGTCTGCCGATTGCCTGTGCTGTCCGCTCATTGTCTCCTGTCAGCATGACGACGCGAATCCCGAGATCCCGCAGCTCTCTGACTGCGCCCGGGCTTTCATCTTTGACGACATCCGCCACCGCAATAATTCCCAGCAGTCTTCCATCCAGCGCGAAAAACAGCGGTGTCTTTCCCTGCCCTGCTAACTCTTCTGCCCGAAGCCGGAGTCCGTCTGGAATTCCGTACTGCTCCCGGATAAAGCTCCCGCTTCCTCCGACCAGCTTCTGACCGTCTGCCATCGCCTGAAGGCCATTGCCGGGAAGAGCGGTGAATTCTGTCAACTGTTCAATCTGCGGCAGACCAGCGGTGTCCTGCAGTTCAGTGTAGTGTATCTCACAGTACGTTGTCACGGCACGGGCCAGAGGATGCTCGCTGCGCGCTTCCAGCAGATTTGCCAGATATAGCAGCTGCGTCTCCGAAATACCGTCTGCCGGTATCACTTCTGTCACTTCCGGCTCGCCTCTGGTAATTGTGCCAGTCTTGTCCAGCACAACTGTCTGGATCCGGCCGGTTTCCTCAAGAGACGCGGATGTCTTAAACAAAATGCCGTTTTTGGCTCCCACACCGTTTCCGACCATGATTGCAACGGGCGTCGCCAGTCCGAGCGCGCACGGGCAGCTGATTACAAGAACCGCGATCGCCCGCGCAAGCGCAAAGGATGGCGCTGCTCCAACCAGCATCCAGATCACGAACACCGCTGCGGCAATTGCCATGACGGCCGGGACAAAAACACCTGACACACGATCCGCGATTTTTGCGATCGGCGCTTTGGTCGCGGCAGCGTCACTGACCATCTGTATGATCTGCGCAAGTGTCGTATCCTCTCCGACGCGCGTCGCGCGGCACTTCAGAAATCCGGACTGATTAATCGTCGCCGCCGAGACTACATCACCTTCCTGCTTGTCAACGGGAATACTTTCTCCTGTCAGCGCTGAGTCATTGACTGCGCTGATACCCTCAAGCACGACGCCGTCGACAGGAACCGCCTCTCCCGGGCGCACCACGAATACAGTACCTGTCTGCACTGCTTCAATCGGCACCTCCTGCTCTCCGTCATCCGTCAAAATCGTTGCTGTCTTCGGCGCAAGGCGCATCAGGCTCCTGAGGGCATTGGTTGTTTTTCCCTTGGAAACAGACTCCAGCAGTTTCCCGACGGTGATCAGTGTCACGATCATCGCGGCCGACTCAAAATAGAGATTATGCAGTGCCTCCATGGAGCGCTCCGTGGCATCGGCTCCCTGCATGCCGGTCATCAGAAACAGGACCGCAAGGCTGTATACAAATGAGACTCCTGATCCCAGGGCGACCAGTGTATCCATATTGGGGGCGCCGTGGATGAGGCTCCGGAATCCGCTGGTAAAAAATTTCCGGTTGATCGTCATGACGACAAGCGCAAGAAGCATCTCCAGCAGGCCGATACCGATGTGATTATGAACAAAAAACGGCGGGACCGGCCAGTCCCACATTGCATGTCCCATAGAAAAATACATCAGGACAAGGAGCACCGCGGCAGATGCGGCCAGGCGCTTCTTCAGAACGGGCGTCTCGTGATCAGCCAGCATGTCTTCCTCTGCCGCGTAACTCCTGCCGGAAGAAGAATTCTGCTTTGCCTCTCCATCCGGCACTGCAGAGCCTGCAGCTTGCGGCGCGTTGTTTTTTACACGAAGCGACGCGCCATAGCCGGCTTTCTCGACTGCCTCGATGATACTGGATGGGTCGGCAGTTCCTTCCACGCCCATGGAGTTGGTCAGAAGGCTGACTGCGCAGGATGTCACTCCGTCCACTTTTGATACAGCTTTTTCTACCCGGGCGCTGCAGGCCGCGCAGCTCATCCCGGTCACAGTGTATTGTTCCATATCTGTCATTCCTTATCTAAATCTTATATCAGCTTGCCTTAACCATTGGCTAAGGCAGTCATCTGGTGCATACCTCGGCAAAGGATACCCCTCGGCAATTCATTTGCCCGTTTGCCAGCCTTTGCCCACTGTTTGGTGGCCTTTGCCCACTACTTCATCAGTTTCTGCAGTGTCTGCAGCAATTCCTCTACCGTCTCTTCGTTTCCCTCTCGGATATCGCGGGTAACGCAGGTACGGATATGATTTGCCATCAGCACCTTGTTGAAGCTGTTCAGCGCAGAGTTTACGGCTGCCACCTGCGTGATGATGTCGATACAGTATGCGTTGCTCTCCAGCATATGCTTGATTCCGCGCACCTGTCCCTCGATCCGGTTCAGGCGATTTAACAGTGCCTTGTATTCTTTTTCTGAGCGCTCTTTTGTCTTGTGAGAGCAGCAGTCCGGGATACGAATTTCACTCGTCTCCATGGCCAGATTCCTCCTTTCCGGCGGACGGCGGGCATCCGCGTGCTCCTTTGTGTGGCGATATGCGCGTGTGGCTCTGTGCACACTCCTGCATGTCGGTTCTGTGGGCGATATGCGCGTGTGGCTCCGCGCGGAATCCCGCGTCTCTGTCTTTTGTCTATAATATACCCCCATGGGGTATATTGCAAGCATTTTCTGCCGCTGTACTTTTTCAAATGTTCATGTTAGACTTCATAATAGAAAGGACTGATGAGCGGAGACTGCTTTGATTCTGTGGAGATTATTCATCGAAAAGGATAGAAAAATGGTTTTAGCAATCGATATCGGCAACTCA
>JAFVEX010000100.1 GCA_017475785.1 Eubacterium sp.
TCTCATCACACGCACGCCATTCCTGAGAGATCTTCTCTCTCATCACACGCACGCCATCCCTGAGAGCTCTTTTCTCTCATATCACGCGCATGCCGTCGCCTGGAGCTCCCCGCTTCTGCGGAACCGCATGATATCCAGCAGGTAATCTCGTCCAAGCCACGCCACGAGATCATTTAACTCCGGCATGATCCCATTCAGGTTGAAAAAGGTCTTTACGCACATCGCCACCTTCAGCTGCCGCTCATCCATCATTCTGTTCATTTCTCTTGCGTTCATGCTATAACCCTCGCTTTCTTCTTCGCAGAACAGACACCGCGTGTCCTGCTCTCATATTGCAGACGATAAAGATCCTTGTCATTTACCGTTTGTTGTAAATGTTAAAGAAAGTATAGCGAAGGTACTATAAATGAACCTTAAGGGCGCACAGTTTTTTCACTGCAGTCCCGCTCGTACATCGGATTATAAGTAATGAGACCGGTTCGAATTAATCCGTGTTTCCTTAGCATCAGTTCAGCGGCGCGACAGAACCGAACACTTCCGCGTCTTTTTCCACAGCGGCCTCGCTGCCGATCACGCAGATGCGCTCACATCCTGCCACCACGCCTGTCAGCTCTGCCAGCGCGCGGATCGCGCCCTCGTCTGCGTCCAGTATTTCCTCTCGCTCCCTCTGGAAATCCTCCTCTGTGAGTCCGGAGTAATACGAATTCAGCGAGACCGTGCCTTTTGCTGAGGCGTTCAGCGGCGTGTCGAGATCACTGATCGTCCCGATAATGTATTTCGTCATCAGCCTCTCATCTGCCTCAAACGCAGCGAGATATTCCGGCAGTCCCCTGTAAACATCCAGTGTCTCTGCCAGATGCGGGTCGCGGTAGGATACCATGTACGCCGCGCCGTTCCGCTGGAACGCTGCCATGCACCCGTACGCGCCTCCCTTGACACGCAGGTTCATCCAGAGGTAATCGTAGGACAGGATCGTCCGCAAAATCCGCAGCGCGCCAGTGTAGGAATAGCCTGCTTTCAGGAAATTCCCCGCCGTCGCGACGTACTGCACCTGCCCGGCTGTCTTCCAGCCTTCATTGCGGGCTTGGGGGATCCAGCGGAAGGTCTCCGGTGTCAGGCCGAGAGATACGGCAGATTCCTGAAGCGTCTCTTCCGGCGCAGTGTGCAGTATCTCGCGCAAAGCGCGGATCTCATCGCACAATTCGCCGCATTCGAACTCTTCTGTGCCTGCCGTGATACTGACAGTCAGATTTTCCCGGCGGAACAAATACCGCATCAGCAGCTTCAGCTTTGCGATGACCTCGTCACTTCTCTCATCGAATTTTTCATCGATTTCTTCAATAAAATGGTAGTAGTCGATACCTGTCGTGCGGTCCTGCCACGCCTCCATGGGCGACAGATACGACATCGCGCGGCGCACCGCCGCCGCGTGGCCAGCGGCGGGAATACTGCTCTGCAGCCGCGCCTTCTGGCTGGCGATGATCTCGCGCAGCCGCTTCTTGTCATCCAGATCGGAGCTCTGCAGAATCTCCCGGATCATTTCGAGTACAAAAGCCTGCTTCGGGAACAGGTATTTCGACCGGATACCGAAAAAGCGGTCGCACTCCATCTCGTTACGCGCGTCAGGGAAAATCTGCAGCCCGCAGGAAATCCCGCCGGAATTCGCGTTGATTTCGTGGAATAACTGTCCATATGTATAATGCTCTGTGCTGACATAGCCGAGCACGGCAGAAAGCAGTCCCGTGTACGGAATCAGTCCGTCCGGAACGCGGGACGTGTCGAACAGCAGCGTCAGGTAGCCGATTCCATTGGTAAAGAAATCATGCTGCAGCAGCTTTGTTCCGTCAACTGCCGACTCCAGGCATGACAGCCGCACCGGGGTCTGCCTGGCGATGTCTGTGCGGGCGAGCTGCGGAAGGCACTGCACCGTCTCCTCATCATCCTCTGCCTCCTGGAACGCCTTCAGCGCGCGTGTCTCGTCCACCAGTCCCTGAATTTCTTCTGCTGTCAGGGACTCTTTGTACGCCGCCAGCCTGCCGGCCGTCTCCTCCTCGCGCGCCTGGGCAAGCCCGTATTTCGGGCGCAGGACAACTACTGCGCCGTGCGGATTTTCCAGCAGGTATCTGCGGATCAGCTCCTCAAAATAGCCGCTGCCGATCTTTTCCTTCAGACTTGCGAAAACCGCCAGCTGCTTCAGATACGCGAACGGCTCATTATCGTCATAGAGCCAGCTGTCGAACAGATCAATTCCGTAAATCAGGCCCTTTGGATAAGCAGCATAATCGGCCTCACGGAAGCGGAATTCAAAGAAATTGATGCCGGAGGCCAGTGCCTTTTCATCGATTCCCTGCTCCGCGATCTGCAAAAGCGTGTCGTGAATCATCTGCACGAACGCCTCCTTCTGCTCCGCGTTTGCCTGCCGCGCTGTCACGGAGAAAAACGGCTGCAGAATTCCGTCATCAAAGGATCCGTCGACATCTCTGCCGATTCCGGCATCCAGAAGCGCCTGCTTCACCGGCGCGCCGGGCGCCGACAGCAAAACGTATTCCAGAACAGCAAATGCCAGATTCTGTTCCACGTTATCCGCATGGCTCACGACCGCGCTCCATGACAAATATGTGTTGTCCTCCAGCGGCTCCCCGTCCAGTACCGGATAATCCATCTCCAGCTGCGCAGCCTCCGGGAACGGCTCCTGCACGCGCAGCGCGGAATCTACCTCCATCGCTTCAAAGCGGCCAAGATACGCCTCATCCAGCCAGGCCAGCTTCTCCTGCGGATCCAGATTTCCGTAAAAATAAATATAGCTGTTCGACGGGTGATAGTAGCGCTTATGGAAATCGAGAAACGCCTCATAGGTCAGATCCGGAATCTTCTCCGGATCGCCGCCGGACTCCACGCCGTACGCCGTGTCCGGAAACAGCGCGTTAAAGACCGCGCGCTCCAGCACTTCGTCGCTGTTGGAGAAGGCACCCTTCATCTCATTAAATACAACACCATTATAGGTGAGCGGATCCGCGGCGTTCTCCAGATGATAATGCCAGCCTTCCTGCCTGAAGATCTTCTCCTCGCGGTAGATATTCGGATTAAACACCGCGTCCAGATACACATCCGTCAGATTCTGAAAATCCGCGTCGTTGCAGCTCGCAACCGGATACATTGTCTTGTCCGGGTATGTCATCGCGTTCAAAAACGTGTTCAGGGACCCTTTCGCGAGCTCAACAAAAGGATCCTTCAGAGGAAACTTCCGCGACCCGCACAGAACTGAGTGCTCAATGATATGCGCGACGCCGGTAGAATCGGCCGGCGGCGTGCGGAAGGCAATATTGAACACCTTGTTTTCATCGTCGTTCAAAAGCAGGACCACGCGCGCGCCGCTCTTTACATGCTTCAGCAGAAATCCGTCCGCGTGCACGTCCTCAATCCGCTCCTGTCTGATCACTTCATAACAATCCGGGAATTTTACCATATATAACCTCATTCATGCTTGTATTTTTGCGCTTCGCAGAAGAATTCCGTCATCGCGGCATCACCGGGACGGAAAATCATTCAAATTTCAAGGCAGTGCGTCCACGCCGCAAAATCGCAGACAACATCCGGGTCAGTTCTCCCCGTAGCGCTCCTTCATCCGCTCCAGCTGCCCTCTGGACAGCACCATATTAAAGCCGCCTGGATTGAACACAAATCCATCCGCGCCCTTCGCCAGCATCTTCGCCAGAAGGTCGTAATCGACGACCTGGATCCCCATCCTCATGCCGCGGTTCTTCTCCGAAAATCTGCGAAATTCGGAAAAATCCGTATAAACCGGCTGGAACGTCTTGCCTGATTTATTCTTCACAAGCGGAATACGCAGTTTATTCGTTTTCTCTCCGGGCTTCCACTTTCCCTTGACCTGCGTGATGTCAAAGACGACAATAAACTTACTGCGCATCAGATTGACCGCCATCTCTTCTTCCAGTTCCCGGAGACGTTTCTTCTCCTTCGTGTCCCGCTCAACCGGCCGCCGCAGCTCCTGCATAAAATATGCCGCGGAAAGCTGAAGCTCCGGGTTCATGGTGGGAATCTCCGGGTTCGGAAGGTTCGGATACGCCGGCGGCTCCGCCAGATCCGCCAGCTTTACTGTCACGGGCGCGCCGCCGTCCACCACCTGCAGCGTATCGACGCCCAGGCAGTACAGCTGCTCAAATAGCTTACTCAGCTGCGCCCTGGGATAATTCACTCCCTTCAGCGCGTACTTCTCTTTTGTATAAATCTGCGCGTAGCGCTGCAGATCCTTTTCATCTGAAAAGACATAGACCTGGTCGTCATACGTCTGATCGTCACACTCAATAAACGGCACATTCGCGACTGCCGAAAACAGCACAAACACCGAATCAAACTTCTGGAACTTTTTAATCATAAATGAATTGTCTATCGTCATGGTTCCTGTCCTTCCGACATTCTTCAAACTATTGGCTGTTACCTCTGCCCATCTTATCACGGACCGGTTCCCTGTGACAAGAAGCCTGCCGGTTCAATTGATCTTGCCCTTGCCGGATTATCATTGGTTTTATCTTTGCCGGTTTATGCACCGGGAAATCTGCTCACTCGCGCATCGCCTCATCAGCCCACCGCGGATTTTTCAGCAGCGCTCTCCCGACACCGATCAGGTCCGCCGCACCTGCCTCAAGCAGTCTGTCCGCATCCTGGATATCCGTGATCCCGCCCGTCAGAAGCACAGGGATGGAAACCGTCTCCCTGACCGCCCGGGACATGTCCTGAAAATATCCGGGCTCGTCGTGATCCGGGCGCATATACCGGCACATGCCGCCGGAGAGATCAATCAGATCCACGCCTGCCTGCTCAAAAGCTTTCGCGGCCGCAGCACAGTCCTGAATTGTACTTCCGCCTTCTGTATAATCACAGCCGCCCAGCCGGACAGCCACAGGATAAGCATTGCCGACCACCTTCCTGACCGCCTGAATCACTTCCATGTGAATCCGCAGCCGGTTCTCCAGCGATCCCCCGTACACATCCGACCTCTGATTGGTCAGAGGCGAATAAAACTGATTCAGGAGATACGCGTGCGCGGAATGAATTTCTACACCGTCATACCCTGCCTCCTGCGCCCTGCGCGCGGCATCCGCAAAGCTCTGTATCACACCCCGGATCTGCTCCTGCGTCAGTGCTTCCGGCTCCGTCCCGTCGCCCATCATCGAACGCACCGGCAGAATTACACTGCTCGCAGAGACCGCCCGGCTGCCGGTTGCAGACGAAGGCGCGGCACTTCCTGCGTGATTCAGCTGCGCCATAACCTTCGTTCCGCTCTGACGAATCACATCCGTAAGCCTGCGCAGCCCGTCAATATCGCTGTCAGAAGCGATCGAAAGCTGATTCACTCTGGCCTTCCCCCGCTGCTCAATATAGCTGTGCTCCGTGATGATCAAGCCTATCCTGCCGCCTCTGGACCGCTCACGGTAATACGCGAGCAGTTCCTCCGTGACCTTCCCGTCCTCAGTGCTCTTATACGTTGCCATCGGCGGCATGACAAGCCTGTTCATAAGCGTCATTGTCCCGACCCGGATTGGTTCTTTTATCATACTGTTCTCCTGTCTTTTATAAATCTGTGGCACACGCCAAGCTTCCATGCCGGCGCCCTGCAGCTGTGCCTCACGTCCAAGTCCCATGCCGGCGCCCTGCGGCTGCTCTTTACATTCACGCCCCACGCCGGCGTCTCGCAGTCGCGGGATACGTCTCTATGTAAACTGCTGACTTCATTATATCTACAGACATCTTGAAAATCAATTTATTAATTCAAAAGGCATTGCTTATTAAATTCTCACGCGCTATACTTCACTCAACATTAATAATTTCAGGAAATATGCAGGATAAAAAATCCACATTATTAAAGAATTCGCGTAAAAAAGCTTCACACATTAACTATAACAGGGAGAACTGGAACATGAAACAGAAAGAAAAACAGAAATGGGGAAGCCTGGCAAAGGTATCACTTGGAATCGGCATTACAGCCACAGCAATTAGTATCTGGGGATTGATTATAGCAAGATTGGCCGATGACCCGCTCTCATCAGCGTTCGGAATGGGATTGATATCCATCCTCGCCGGAATCGTACTGGGAATTGTCACCCTCATTCTGGGCATCGTCATTCTCCGCCGCGGCAAAGATACAACTTCCAGGGCAGTTATGATCCTGGTCTTCGGACTCGTGTCGGTCTTTTCCCTGCCGATATTCATATGCATCAAAATTATTATTAAATTTCTTCTGGCTGTATTCATGTAAATTCCATATTGCGTCAACCCCAAAAAACAAACAAACCTTCATTCCGGAAGATCCATCCGCCAAATTCTCAAGCGTTTGGTACAGCTGTTTATTGAGAATGCGAGAATTCCAGTGAACTCCAGATTTCAAAATAATTATTGTAAATTAAACTCATCTGTGCTATACTACTAACTGCAAATAAAGCAAGCGCATATCTATGATTCATTTGTGGTATTCTCCACGGAATTCCTTGCTTTCACAATCTAACAAAGGAGTTCGGGGAGAATCGCAATGATTCAATCTGTCCGGGCTCCTGTTTCTGGCTTTTAATGAAGGGAGTACAATGGGACAGAAAGATTTAAGCGAAAAAATACTGGAAGATTATAACGACGTATTCGCGGATATTGCCAATACACTGCTGTATGGCGGAAATACGGTAGTCCGCCCAGAGGATTTGACGGAAACAAATGGGAAATCACAGTATAAAGCCGGTCTGATTTATCATGAGCAGTCTCGGGATGTCGAGAAATACTGGAACCGATGCGGCATCAGGATCGCACACTGCGGGATAGAAAATCAAACAAATGATGACCAGGATATGCCGCTGCGTGTGATCAGCTATGATGGCGGCGCATATCGCGCGCAACTATTGCAGGATTCTTTGGAACAAAATTCCCATCGGAAAAAGTCTCCTGAAGAAGATCAGGCCAAAGAATATTCAAAAGACTGTAGTAATAAGCGCTTTGCCAGCCACAAAAAGAAGTATGCCAGATACCCGGTGTTTACAATCGTCCTTTACTTCGGGTATCGGCACCGCTGGAATGCGCCAACGCGCCTTGTCGATTGCTTTCATGTACCAGAAGAACTAAAGCCATTTGTTAACGACTATCCAATTCACGTTTTTGAAATCGCATTTCTGGATCGGGAAACTATCGATCGTTTCAAAAGCGACTTTTGGATAGTTGCAGACTATTTCTGGCAAAAAGGGCACAACAAGAACTACATTGCACCTACAAAGAAAATCCAGCATGTGACAGCAGTCCTGCAGACATTACAGGCATTCACCGGGGACACTCGCTTTGTAGATGGATTGAACAATCACAAAATACCAGAGGAGGGAATTTCCATGTGCGAATTCTTAGATCAAGTTGAAGCAAGAGGCATTTCTATAGGCGAAGCAAACGGCGCTGCCAAAAAAGAAACTGCTATCCGTAATCTGATTATAAAAATGCGTGACGCCGGCACAGATCCAAACGAAATACTGGATGCTGTTATGGCAGATGTTCAGAAATCATAAATCGAATAGGAGGCATCGCTGGAATGCGCCAATGCGCCTTATCGATTGCTTTCATATACCAGAAGAACTAAAGCCATTTGTTAACGACTATCTAATTCATGTTTTTGAAATCGCATTTCTGGATCGGGAAACTATTGATAATTTCAAAAGCGACTTTTGGATAGTTGCGGACTATTTCTGGCAAAAAAGGCACAACAAGAACTACATTGCACCCACAAAGAAAATCCAGCATGTGACAGCAGTCCTGCAGACATTACAGGCATTCACCGGGGACACTCGCCTTGTAGATGGATTGAACAATCACAGAATACCAGAGGAGCCGCTTCCTCGCCGGAATCCTTATCCGCCAGTTCAGCGCGCACGTCAACAGTAGTACCTTCCTTCGGCTGGTACTTCACGCTGTGGTCGTCCTTATCCACGATCTTAATATCAAACAGCCGGATATACCCCGCACTGCCTTCTGCCATTCCAAGCACATTCTCGGTGTATGCCACATACTCCTCATAGCTCTTCCCATACACAGAGGATGTACTTGCATCGTCATTTTCGCCCGGCAGGTTTCCGGCTGTGTATGTTCTTACACAGGGGGATCGTTGCCAGGTGGGCAGGATGATCAAAAAAATAGGACGTTGCCTTAGCACCGCCCCGTCAAAACCATTATTGGTTTTTTATGTTACGTCAAGGATACACCATTTTGAGCCGTTTGTCAATCTGCGGGAAGACGTTTTCGCGAGATTTCAGGGCAGCAAACAATGCAGCATTCCGAACCACATACGGATTTCTGTTCAGGAACTGCTCCACAATATCATAGCCATCCGTAGACGGATCGTTTTCGATAAGTTTCAGCAGATTTACAGATATCGAATGCTCGATGTCAGAGCACATTCTCTTTACGAGAAACCGATAGTGCATATCAATCACTGACAATTCTTTGAGGTATGCAAAGTCCAGATTCATGTATTTCCCTGCATTCGCTCCAGCCGGATACTTCTGGAAGGAAACCCTGTAGCATGCCGTGCGCAGGTAATTGTTTCTGTCAGACAGATACTCTGCCGCATCATATTCAGAATCATATTTGAAGGATATGCCTTTTTCATCTCGCATCTTTATCACAAGCTGCCGAGATGTCAATTTTGGCTTGTCCGTTTTATTGCTCAATAATACCAACCCCTCAATTTTCTTTGCTATAGTTATACCTCATACCGATTAGCTTTTCAATCATTTCAAAGAAAAACCAGGGCTGCCGTAAACAAAGCGTCAACGGCAGCATCGCTCTCTGCGCCATCCTCACCAGCGCCACTCTGTTCTTCCGTCTCTCCCTCCGTCACCATCCTGACTGTGCAGCCCTCTTCAACATTAGTGATAGACGTATTCCCATCAATCACCTTCAGCAGGCTCCGGATCTGCACTTCCTGCGTTGCAAGTTCAGCCTTATCGACCAGCCTGTTCTCCCTCTGGAATTCCAGATCGTCCAGTTCATTTTTGATGTGTTCGATGGCGGCTTCTGCGCTGACCTCTTCCTCCTCA
>JAFVEX010000101.1 GCA_017475785.1 Eubacterium sp.
CGGACAAAGAGTCACGCTTATGATGAATTGGCCGCACACCTACAAAATCTTAGTGCGAAGTTCGATGGCATTTCCCGTGGAGTGTGCAGAGAATATCATTGTCGGAGTGCGAAAATAAAATGCCACGATCCCGACAAACATCAATCTTGAGAGGAGTTTCTTTCATGCAGGAAAAGTGGGTAGTTGCCGCCAAGCGGGCGGATTTTAACGCAATTGCAGAAAAATACGGGATAGATCCAGTCACGGCCCGCCTGATCCGGAACCGGGATGTGATCGGCGATGAGGCGATCGGGAAGTATCTGTACGGCTCGCCTGAGGATCTCTATGAGCCGGAGCGCATGAAGGATATGACAAAGGCCGCCGCGTTTCTTCTGGAGGCGGTCAGAAGCGCGAAAAAGATCCGGATCATCGGGGATTATGATATCGACGGCGTGATGTCTTCGTATATTCTCCTGCGGAGCTTCTCCCGTATGGGGGCGGATGTGGATGTGCGGATTCCAGACCGGATCCGGGACGGATACGGGTTGAATGAGCGCCTGGTGCGGGCTGCGGCGGAAGATGGAAGGCAGGTGCTGTTAACCTGTGACAACGGGATTGCCGCGTCTGCCGAGCTGGAGCTGGCTTATGAGCTGGGGCTGCAGGCGGTTGTGACAGATCATCATGAAGTACCGTATCAGGAGGGGGATGACGGGGTTCGGAAGATGTGTCTGCCGCGTGCGGAGGCCGTAATAGATCCGAAACGCGCAGACTGCGCGTACCCGTTCAAAGGACTGTGCGGGGCGGCAGTTGCCTGGAAGCTGATCTGCTGTATGTACCGCATGGCAGGCATTCCCCGTGCAGAGGCTGACGAACTGATCGCGTATGCGGCATTCGCGACGGTTGGTGATGTGATGGATCTGAAGGATGAGAACAGAATTCTGGTCAGGGAGGGCCTGAAGCAGCTGCGCCGGACAGATAATCCCGGACTGCAGGAGCTGATTTCGCAGAATGGAATTGAACCGCAGCAGCTGGATGTCTATCACATCGGCTTTATTCTGGGGCCATGCCTGAATGCCAGCGGCAGGCTTGACACGGCAGGACATGCGCTGGCACTGCTGGCCGTTGACCGGCGGGAAGAGGCGGCAAAGCTTGCCGGTGACCTGATTGCCCTGAATGCCAACAGGAAGGACATGACGATCCGGAATGAGGCGGAGGCACAGCAGCTGATTGAAACGTCCGGCCTTGCGCGCGACCGCGTGATGGTCGTATATCTGCCGGACTGTCATGAGTCGCTCGCGGGCATTGTAGCAGGACGCCTGAAGGAGCGCTACCACCGTCCGGTGTTCGTCCTGACACAGACAGCAGGGGGCGTCAAGGGATCCGGAAGGTCAGTCGAGGCCTATAATATGTATGAAGGACTCTGCGCGTGCAGGGAGTATCTCACAAAATTCGGCGGCCATCCGATGGCGGCGGGCATCTCCCTTCAGGAGGATATGATAGAGCCCTTCCGCCGGCAGATCAATGCCGCGTGCGCACTGACAGAAGAGGATCTTCAGCCCAGATATGTCATCGACGTGCCGATGCCGATTTCTTATGTAACAGAAAACCTGATCCGGGAACTGGATTGCCTGAAGCCGTTTGGCAAGGGAAACACAAAGCCGGTTTTTGCCCAGAAGGGTCTGGCCGTCCTTGGCGCGCGGGTTTTCGGAAAAAACAGGAACGTGGTGAAATGCCGGCTGGCAGACTCCGCGGGAAGAACGGCAGATGCTGTTTATTTCGGAGACGGGGACGCGTTTATCTCATATATCTCCTCGCAAGAGACAATTTCTGTGATTTATTATCCCGGAATCGACACGTTCCGCGGGCGCAATTCAATTCAGATTGTAATAACCAATTACCGCTGAATCTTGAATCTGAACTATCTTAATGCTATACTTAAAGTTAATTTTTATGCAGAGTTTCCGCGCCCGTCGGAATCAGACAGGACAGAGAGGTTCACAAGGAGGAAGTCATGAAAAAACTCGAAGAATATGTCACCAGCATCCCTGATTTTCCGGAGAAAGGAATCATTTTCCGCGACATCACCAGTATCCTGCAGGACGCAGACGGTCTGCAGCTCTCCATTGATTCACTTCAGGCCTTCCTGGAGGACGTCGAGTTTGACATTATCGCCGGAACAGAGTCGAGAGGTTTTATTTTCGGTGTTCCGGTAGCCTATAATCTGCATAAGCCGTTTGTTCCGGTCAGAAAAAAGGGAAAACTCCCGCGTGAGACGGTCTCTCAGAAGTATGATCTGGAATATGGCACCGCTGAAATTGAGATCCATAAGGACTCTATCAAGCCGGGAGACAGAGTCGTGCTGGTAGACGATCTGATGGCGACAGGCGGGACGATTGAGGCAGCCGCAAAGCTTGTGGAGCAGCTGGGCGGAGAGGTCGTAAAGATGGTATTTGTCATGGAGCTTGCAGGTCTGAAGGGCCGAGAGAAGCTCGCCGGATATGACATTGACTCCGCAATTATTTACGAGGGCAAATAAAACAGTCCGGAAGCCCCCCTTCGCCAGATGACCGGCATTGTCTCTTTAATTTGAAAAGGCAGGGAAAAGCATGCTTGACGTGAACAACATTCAGGACAAAGAACAACTGAAGAAGGAAATTGAGGCGGTTGATGCCAACGTCAAGTCCATGAGCGACTTTATGAGTCCGGATCAGCTGTATGAAGAACTAATCCGCGCGATCCGCAGTTATCATCCGGTCGGCGATATTTCGATTGTCGACCGCGCGTATGAGATCTCACGGAAGGCGCACGAAGGGCAGCTCCGCAAGTCCGGGGAGCCGTATATCATTCATCCGCTCTGTGTGGCGATCATTCTGGCTGATCTGGAGCTTGACTGCGAGACGCTTGTCGCCGCGCTTCTGCATGATGTCGTAGAAGATACGATCATGACAAACGAGGAGCTGACGGAAGAATTCGGGCCGGATGTCGCGCTGATTGTCGACGGCGTCACAAAGCTGAGCCAGCTGTCCTACAAAGCGGACAAGGTCGAGGAGCAGGCGGAAAACCTGCGTAAGCTGTTTCTTGCGATGGCACGTGACATCCGTGTCATCCTTGTAAAACTTGCCGACCGTCTGCATAACATGCGCACGCTGCAGTATATGAAGCCGGTTAAGCAGCACGATAAATCTAGAGAGACGCTGGATATCTACGCGCCGATCGCCGGAAGAATCGGTCTCGCAAAAGTAAAAGACGAGCTGGAGGATCTGGCGCTGAAGTATCTCTACCCGGAGGATTACGCCAGTCTGATCGAGCAGATTGACCAGAAAAAAGAAGTCCGGGAGGCATTTGTCGATTCGATCATTGAGGACGTGCGCCGGCAGATTGAATCCGCAGGTATCCAGGCAGAAATCAACGGGCGCGTCAAACACCTGTTCAGCATTTACAAAAAAATGGTCAGCCAGAACAAGAGTCTGGACCAGATCTATGACCTGTTCGCCGTGCGGATCATCGTATCTTCGGTCAGGGACTGCTACGCCGCGCTCGGCGTGATTCATGAGCTGTACACCCCGATCCCCGGACGCTTCAAAGATTATATCGCCATGCCGAAGCCGAATATGTACCAGTCGCTTCACACGACGCTGATCAGCCGCGAAGGACGGCCGTTTGAAATTCAGATCAGAACGTTCGAGATGCACCGTGTGGCGGAGTATGGTATCGCGGCGCACTGGAGATACAAGGCCGGCACCGGAAGCAGAAGGACGGAGAGTACAGAAGAGACAGAGAAGCTTAACTGGCTCCGCCAGATTCTGGAGCTGCAGCAGGATGCCTCCGACGGGCAGGAATTTATGAGCCTGCTGAAGAACGATCTGGATCTCTTTACGGAAAACGTCTACGTCTTTTCTCCGGCAGGAGACCTGAAGGCGCTGCCCAGCGGCTCCTGTACAATAGATTTTGCGTATGCCGTTCACTCGGCGGTGGGAAACCGCATGGTTGGCGCCAGAATCAACGGAAAGCTTGTTCCGATCGAGACGGTGCTGCAAAATGGCGACCGGATCGAGATCATCACTTCACAGAACTCACGCGGCCCCAGCCGTGACTGGCTGAAGGTCGTCAAAAGTACGACGGCGCGCAACCGCATCAACCGGTGGTTCCGTGAAGAACGCAAAGAAGATAACATCCAAAAGGGAAAAGAAATGCTCTCTGTGTACGCAAAGCGCAAAGAGCAGCCCCTCGCAGAATTCCTGAAGCCGCCATATATGGAGCGCGTGATGCGCCGGTATGGATTCGGTGACTGGGACTCTGTCCTGGCGGCGATCGGGCACGGCGGCCTCAAGGAAGGGCAGGTACTGAATCGTCTGAAGAGCGCCTGGGAAAGTGACCAGGCCGCGCGTATCACAGACCAGCAGGTACTGGAGTCGGTCCACGCCCACAGCGAACAGCCGCACGAGGAGGTTCAGCACAAGGGCGGCATCACAGTGCGTGGCATCACAGATATCTCGGTGCGTTTCTCCAAGTGCTGCAGTCCAATCCCCGGCGACGAGATTGTCGGATTTGTCACACGAGGGCGCGGCATAACCATCCACAGGACGGACTGTGTCAATATTATGACACTCCCGGAATCGGAGCGGGACCGCCTGATTGACGCGGAGTGGGCACCGGAGCAGGACGGCAGGCAGAATTACACAGTTGAGATCAAGGTATATGCCCAGAACAGAACAGGTCTTCTGGTTGATATTTCCAGGATTTTTTCCGACCGCGGCATCGAGCTTTCCGCGATCAACGTGCGGACCAGTAAGCAGCGTGTCGTGACAATGGAAATCACCTTTGATGTAACAAGCAGGGATGAGCTGCTGAATCTGATGCAGAAAATCCGTCAGGTGGAGAGTGTCACAGAGGTCAGCAGAACAATCGGATAATCGGTTATTCCCATCGGATCAGATTCTTTTCGGATTCACGCTTCGATCGAAGCGAGATCAAAGGAAACTCTGATTAATTCGAGCCGGTCTGATCCCGGGAGCTGAGCGGTGATGGATTAAATCAGCGTTCCCCTATTTAAAAATGGAGATAAATTGTATGGCTTCTATGCAGATTCAAAGCCTGTTGATCGGCAATATTATGACAAACTGTTATCTTCTGATGAACAGTGATACAAAGGAGCTTCTGATCGTCGACCCGGCGGATCAGGCCGCGCTGATCAAAAAACGAATCGCCGAAATGGGCGGAACCCCAGTGGCAATTCTTCTGACGCACGGTCATTTTGATCACATGCTGGCCGCCGATGAACTGCGTAAAGAGTACGCATGTCCTGTCTGCGCGCATGTTAAGGAAGAACCGGTACTGGAGAATCCTATGATCAATCTGTCCGGAGCCTGGGGGACGGGGATGTCTCTGAAAGCGGACAGGCTGTTTTATGATGACGAAAAGGTGGAGCTGGCAGGTTTTACTTTCCAGGTGCTGCACACCCCGGGACATACCCCGGGAAGCTGTTGTTTCTATTTCCCGGAAGAGCAGGTTCTGATCTCGGGAGATACTCTGTTTCAGGGATCCTGCGGCAGAACAGACTTCCCATCTTCGAGCATGTCTGATATGATGGAAAGCCTGAGGCGTCTTGCCGGAGAGCTTCCTGACGAGACAGCAGTTTATCCGGGACACAATGCCAGCACGACCATCCGAGACGAGAAACGCTGGAATCCCTTTATTCCGCGATGAAAATTGAACTGGTACTGAATGAAAAAAAATTTGAATATGATCTCTACCACCTGATTCAGGCGTTTTATCCGGAAGCAGAGATGACGATCCGGTACTGTCTTTCCGATGAGGATGCAGGACGGCCGGGCCGCGACAGTGTTTCTGATGAGGATGCAGAACGGCCGGGTCGCGACTGTGTTTCCGGTGAGCATGCAGAACTGCCGGAAGCGGCGGTGCCTTCGGACGGGCAGGTGCCGTCCGGGGAAGCTGACCTGATGTTTGTGGTCGGGTACGGGGAACAGACAGTATCTCTGCGTGTGGCCGGCCGGGATGATTCCGCAGAAACTGCAGAGGAGCTTGTGCTGAAGAATCCCGCAGACCGGGCAGAGACAAAAAACCAGCTGAAAAGGCTGGTTTATTCAAGTCTTGTACAGCGCTGCGGCCACACACTTCCGTGGGGGGATCTCTCCGGAATCCGTCCGGTGAAGCTGGTGACTGCCATGCTGGATTCAGGAATGGCTCCGGATGACGCTCTGCATGAGATGCAGGCCAGGTACTGTGTCAGCGACGAAAAGGCATATCTTGCGCTGCAGGTTGCCTGCCGCGAGCAGACATTGCTCTCGGCCTTTGACTATCGAAGCGGTTACAGTCTGTACATCGATATTCCGTTTTGTCCGTCAATCTGCCTGTACTGCACCTTCGGGTCACACCCGATCCGGCAGTGGGAAACCGCCGTGGAGCCGTATCTGGAAGCGCTCGGAAGAGAACTGGAGTATCTGTCCGGGCGGATGAAAGGAGTTCGTCTCGACACGATCTATATCGGAGGCGGCACACCGACGTCTATTCTGCCAGAACAGATGGACGCGCTCCTGAACAGGATCGAAAAGCTGTTTCCGGTCCACAGTGTGCGGGAATTTACCGTAGAAGCCGGAAGACCCGACACGGTAAGTCTGGAGATGCTGCAGGTTCTGCGGGCGCACCCGGTTACACGAATCTCTGTAAATCCACAGACCATGAATCAGAAAACCCTGGATCTGATCGGCAGGCGGCACACCGTCGGAGAGACTGTCGAAGCATTCCAGATGGCTCGCGCTCTGGGATTTGAACACATCAACATGGATATGATCGTCGGACTTCCGGGCGAAGGCAGGACAGAGGTGACGCATACGCTCCGCCAGATCGAGGCGCTGGATCCTGATGATTTTACGGTGCATTCCCTCGCACTGAAGCGCGCGGCGCGTCTGAATCTGTTTCGCGACACATGGCGGCCGGTCTCGTTTGAAAACTCAGCCGCGATCATGGGCGAGATCGCAGAAGGGGCGGCGCGGATGAAGATGCAGCCCTATTACCTCTACCGCCAGAAAAACATGGCGGGCAATTTTGAAAATGTCGGCTACGCGAAGGAGGGGCGCGCCTGTCTGTACAATATCCTGATCATGGAAGAAAAGCAGACTATCGCGGGCGCGGGCTGCGGCGCCGCGACCAAGCTGGTTCTGCCGGACGGAAGCAAGGCAGGGCGGACAGAAAACGTAAAGAGCCTGCGTGAGTACCTCGACAGGACGCAGGAAATGATCGAGCGGAAAGAACAATTATTTTGCAAAGGGGAATCATTATGGCAATGAAAAAGAAGCCGGTCACCGGCATGAAGGATATTCTGCCGCAGGAGATGGAAATCCGCGACTATGTGATCGGCCTGATCAAGCAGACGTACGCGCAGTTCGGATTCACCTCCATGGAGACGCCGTGCGTCGAGCATATCGAAAATCTGAACAGTAAACAGGGTGGCGAAAATGAGAAACTCATTTTTAAGATCCTGAAGCGTGGAGAGAAGCTGCGCCTCGCAGAGGCACAAAGTGAGATGGATCTGGTCGACGGCGGTCTGCGGTATGACCTGACGGTTCCCCTCTCAAGATATTACGCGAACAATGCCGCAGATCTGCCCTCGCCCTTTAAGGCGCTGCAGATGGGCAATGTATGGCGCGCGGACCGCCCGCAGCGAGGGCGCTACCGGCAGTTTATGCAGTGTGACATCGATATTCTCGGCGAGCCTTCCAGCCTGGCGGAGATTGAGCTGATTCTCGCGACCACGACACTGCTTGGAAAACTTGATTTTTCCAATTTTACGATTCGCATTAATGACCGCAGGATCCTTAAAGCCATGGCAGCATACAGCGGATTTCCTGAGGAGTCCTGGGACACAGTCTTTATTATCCTTGACAAAATGGATAAAATCGGTCTGGACGGCGTGGCAGAAGAACTGGAAAAAGAAGGCTTCAGTAAAGACGCGGTCACACAGTACCTGGATCTCTTCCGGGAAATTACGCCTGATGCGGCCGGCGTACGCCTGGCCAGGGAGCGGCTTGCCGGTTATCTGGATCCGGCGCACGCGGACGCGCTGTCTGAGATCATCGAGAGCGTTGACGCTGTAAAGCGCGCGTCTTTCAGGATTGTCTTTGATCCGACGCTTGTCCGCGGCATGTCCTATTACACCGGGCCGATATTTGAGATCGCGATGGATGAGTACGGCGGCTCTGTGGGCGGCGGCGGCCGCTATGACGAGATGATCGGAAAGTTCATCGGCCAGCAGGTACCGGCATGCGGCTTCTCCATTGGGTTTGAGCGCATCGTCATGCTCCTGCTGGAGCGCTCATTCCAGATCCCGGCCCGTCCCGCAAAGAAAGCCTACCTGCTGGATAAGAAGCTTTCTTCGGAGCAGCTGCGGAAGATCATTTCCAGGGCGATGGAAGAACGGGAGACAGGTATGGCCGTGAACCTGCTGGTCATGAAGAAAAACAAGAAATTCCAGAAGCAGCAGCTGGCGGAAGAAGGATATACGGAAATCGAGGAGATTTTTGCGGATTAAAAGCACCCATCAATACAGGAGGAGAAAATAAGGATGGCAGAGAGTATGAAAGGACTGCGGCGCACTTGCCGGTGCGCGGAAGTCACAGAGAGCATGTGCGGCGGAACCATTACCCTGATGGGATGGGTGCAGAAAAGCCGCAATAAAGGTGGAATCGTATTTGTAGACCTTCGGGACCGCTCAGGCCTGATCCAGATCATTTTTGAAAACGGACCGATCGATGAGGCAGGCTTTGAACGGGCGGCATCCCTGAGGAGCGAATTTGTAATAGCTGTCACCGGCATCGTGCAGAAGCGCGCAGGAGCGGTCAATGAGAAACTCGCGACAGGCACCATCGAGGTACAGGCAAATGACCTGCGGATTTTGTCAGAGGCCGAGACGCCGCCATTTCCGGTGGAGGAAAACAGCCGGACGCGCGACGAGGTGCGTCTCAAACACAGATATCTGGATCTGCGCCGCCCTGATCTGCAGCGCAATCTGATGCTTCGCTCGAAGGTGGCATATCTTACAAGAGAATTTTTCTATCAGGAAGGGTTTCTGGAAATGGAGACGCCGATGCTGGGAAAAAGTACGCCGGAGGGCGCGAGGGACTATCTCGTTCCGAGCCGCGTTCATCCAGGCAGCTTTTACGCGCTGCCGCAGTCTCCTCAGCTGTTCAAGCAGCTTCTGATGTGTTCCGGATATGACCGGTATATCCAGATCGCGCGGTGCTTCCGCGACGAGGATCTGCGGGCGGACCGCCAGCCGGAATTCACACAGATTGACATGGAGCTGTCCTTTGTCGATGTGGAGGATGTACTGGATGTCAACGAGCGCTATCTGAAGTATCTGTTCAAGGAGGCGCTGGGCGTCGAGGTGCAGACACCGATTCAGCGGATGTCCTGGCAGGAAGCGATGGACAGGTATGGATCTGACAAGCCGGATCTGCGCTTCGGCATGGAGTTGGTAAATGTGTCGGAGATCGTTCGCGACACAGACTTTATTGTATTCAAGAACGCGCTGGAAAAGAGAGACGGATCTGTCCGCGGAATCAACGCGAAGGGGCAGGGCCAAATGCCGCGCAAGAAAATCGATAAGCTTGTGGAGTTTGCGAAAGGCTGCGGCGCCGGCGGACTTGCGTATATCGCGATTCAGGAAGACGGCACGAGAAAATCCTCCTTCGCAAAATTCTTTACAGATGAGCAGATGCAGCGCCTGATCGACGTGATGCAGGGAGAGCCCGGAGATCTGCTGCTCTTTGCGGCAGACCGCAATAAGATCGTCTGGAATGTACTGGGCGCGCTCCGCCTGCAGTTTGCGGAAAATATGGGACTTCTGGATCCGAAGGAATTCCGGTTTGTGTGGATTACGGATTTTCCGCTGCTTGAGTGGTCTGATGAGGAAGAGCGTTTTGTCGCGATGCATCATCCGTTTACAATGCCGCAGGACGAAGACTGGGCAAACATCGACGAGGATCCGGGCAGCGTGCGCGCAAAGGCGTATGATATTGTCCTGAATGGAAATGAGATCGGCGGCGGCTCTGTCAGAATTCACCAGAATGATATTCAGGAGAAGATGTTTGAGGTTCTGGGATTCACGAAGGAGCAGGCCAGAGAGCAGTTCAGCTTCCTGCTGAATGCCTTCAAATATGGCGTTCCGCCTCACGCTGGTCTCGCGTATGGCCTGGACCGGCTTGTTATGCTTATGGCAGGGGCAGATTCCATCCGTGATGTGATAGCGTTTCCGAAAGTCAAGGATGCTTCGTGCCTGATGACAGAGGCGCCTGCGCCGGTTGCGGCGGCACAGCTCGAGGAGCTTGGAATCAGTGTGCCGCAGCCTGAAGAAACCGGGCAGCCTGAGTGATCAGAATGCAAAAAATGAGGGCAGCCTGAGTGATCAGAATGCAAAAAGTGCAGCCGGAGCAATCAGGGGGCCGAGTGAGCAGCAGGGCGGCGCGGCCGCACCGTACCGGCTGCGTATCATAGAATATCGAGATGCTGCTGACAGGACAGAGGGATTTCAGATGAAAAAAGAGTTTGTCTATACATCGCGTGACGGCGCGACAGGAATTCACGCGATTGAGTGGGTGCCGGAGGGAGAGATCCGCGCGGTCGTGCAGATTGTCCATGGCATGGTCGAATTTATCGACCGGTACGACCGCTTTGCGCAGTACCTGATGAAGCAGGGGTACTGTGTTGTCGGCAACGATCACCTAGGGCACGGAAAATCCGTAATTGACAAAGACGCGTACGGATATTTTGCCCAGCCAAAGGGAAATGAATGTGTTGTCAGTGATATCCGGCATCTCCATCGCAGAACGATGGAAAAATACCCGGGCGTTCCATATTTCATGCTGGGACACAGTATGGGATCGTTCCTGACACGCCAGTACATCACGTTGTTCGGCGCGGAGCTGGACGGCGCGATCATCATGGGAACGGGTTCGCAGCCCAAACCTGTCCTGAAGATGGGGAAGGCTCTGGCGTGGGCGTACGCGAAGCGATATGGCTGGCACTACCGGAGCAAAGTCATCAACAATATGGCGCTGGGCTCAAACAATAAGCCCTTTGAACCTGCCAGAACCCCGTGTGACTGGCTGAGCAGGGATAAAGCGATTGTAGACGCATACC
>JAFVEX010000102.1 GCA_017475785.1 Eubacterium sp.
ATCCCCGAACAGGAGATCCAGCAGAAACGCGGCTGTGACGACAAGAATTGGAATATATGCCTTCAAGGTATTACCTTTCCTGTATTTCTTTCCTGTATTTCTTTCCTGTATTTATACTGGAACTTCCAAAAGCTTCTGTTTATCCCGGAACCCTGCGGCAGCGCGCAGAAAGGCCTCCGCGACGCCCGGATTCGCCGGATAAAACAGGTGCGGGAACCCGGCGTACATCGTACCGGTGCTGTGCGCGCAGTGCCAGCTGCGCTTTCCTCCTGGTTTGACCGCGAAAAACGCATGGCCGGGATCCGACGACTCATAGTGATGAAATTCATGCGCGCGGACAGGCCCTGTCTCCTGTCCGAAAAACGTCCCGTTTTGCAGCGTTATGTAACCAAATCTCGTGAGCCGCCTGTTGTTGAATGCGTGCGCGTGAATGACTCCGCACATCGGCCAGGATCTGCCTTCCAGATCCTCCAGCGTATCATGCAGATACAGAAATCCCCCGCACTCCGCGAGCACGGGCATTCCCGCCTCTGCCGCACAGCGGACTGCTGTGCGCATCTGTGCGTTCCTGGAAAGCGCTTCCGCGTGGAGTTCGGGATATCCCCCGCATAAAAGCAGGGCGTGAAGGTTGTCGGGAAGCGCGGTATCACTGACCGGTGAAAAATACACGAGCTCCGCGCCGGCGCGCGTCAGCATGCGCAGGTTCTCCGCGTAGAAAAAGCAAAAAGCAGAGTCCTTTGCGACTCCGATCCGCAGCGGGCCAAAATCCGGAATTTCAGATGCCGTCGCTTCTCCGGACTCCAGAGAGAGCGCTCCTGCTGTCTGGGCAATCGCAAAAAGCGCATCCAGATCAACCGTCTGATCCATCCTTTCTGCCAATAGCTGCAGCTGAAGATCCAGTGTTTCTATTTCTTCAGGCATGAGAAGTCCCAGATGCCTGCTGTCCAGACGAACTTCCGGCATAACCGGGAGATAACCAACTACCCGGACCGGCATCGCGTCTTCTATCATCTTTTTGACTGCGGGATAAATCCCGGGGGAAATCTGATTCAAAATCACCCCGCGAATCACATTTCCGCCAGGGTACTGCAGCATGCCCGAAATCAGCGGCAGCAGCGTGGTACTCATGCCGCGCGCATTGACGATCAGGATCACCGGCGTCGCCGTCATGCCGGCCACATCACAACTGCTTCCCGCAGAAGATCCAAAGGACACCCCGTCAAAACAGCCCATGACGCCTTCTATTACAGTCACATCTGCGTTCCCGGCGCCTTCTGCGAGCATTCTCCGAAGAACGGCAGGCTCTGCCATAAACGCGTCCAGATTCCCTGCAGGCTGCCCGGTAATATGCGCGTGAAACATCGGATCGATAAAATCCGGGCCGCACTTGAAGGACTGCACAGCATATTGTTTTTGTTTCAGCAGCTGCAGCAGTCCGCATGTAATTAATGTCTTGCCGCTTCCGCTTGCGGGCGCGGCCAGCAGAATTCTTCTCTGTGACATTTTTATTCTCCGGGTCCGTCGAAGGAAATCAGGCTGATCGGATTCTGGCCGATCATCATGTGTGATCTGCCTGCTCTGCGGGATTTTGCCACCGTGATCTGGGTGATTTCCGGCTGGATCTGCGGATAGTCCCGAAGGGCTTCCAGCACTGCGGAAACCGTCTCCAGCGTAATAGCAGTCACGACAATTCTGACAGAAGGATTCTTCCTGAACAGCTGTCTGATCAGATCGCCAATCGTTCCTTTGCTCCCGCCGATCACCACCGCGTCCGGCTCCGGCAGGTCTTCCACTGCCTCCGGCGCGTGACCTTCCACAACAATCAGATTATCTGTTCCGAACTTCAGCTGATTTTTCCGGATCAGCGTGACGCCTTCCGGATTTATTTCAACGGCGTAAACCAAACCGTCAGGAATCAGTCTCGCGATCTCAACTGAGATGGATCCGGTTCCCGCGCCAATATCATACACCGTGTCGTTTTCAGAAAGACGGAGTTTGGAAATCGCGGCCGTCCGGATCTCCTCCTTCGTCATCGGGACATTTCCGCGGATAAAGGCATCGTCCGGCAGTCCGGGTACCACAATAGATTCCGGAGTGGGATTTTGGATCAGCAAAACCGCGATGGGGCTTGTCTCCAGGCCGGTAAAATCCGCCGGGTGTCCGCGCAGAATCCGCTCATCAGGACTGCCAAGCTGTTCGCCGATCACGAGCTGCAGCTCCTCCATGCCATAGAGCAGGAAGGACTGGCAGAGATTCCGCACATCGTCCCTGCGGCCCAGAAGGCAAAAACTCTGTGCGTTCCGCCGGACATGTCCGATGATATTCTGCTGCCGCCCGTGTATACTCAGGAGCTTTGTCTTCTCATAAGAAAATCCGGCTTTTGCGGCAAACGCGGAAAGTGAGGAAATACCCGGAAAGCACCGGATCATGCCCGAGGCAATTTCTTCAGAAAAGGCGGCCGCGCCGCTGTAAAAACCTGTGTCGCCGGAAAACAGAACCGCGGCTTTCCGGTGCGTTTTGTCTTCCCGTAAGATGGCGCGGATCTCTTCCGCGCGGTATTCAAATATGGTGTCAGCGTGCCCGCACGCCGCAGCCTCCACTACGCGCTTCGCGCCGATGACGAGATCCGAATCAGCCAGCCAGGCCGCGGCAGAAACCGTCAGATCAGCTCCGCATCCGGTGCCAATCAGCGCTGCTTCTTGAGCGCCATACTTCTTTTGCAGGAATCGAATGCACGCTTCCGGTGATATCCCCTGTTCCTGACTCGGCTTTCCAATTACGAGCACCTGACAGCCTGCCGCTTCTGCCGCGTCCAGTTTTTCCATAAATCCGCCTGTGGCGCCTGTTTCCTTCGTCACGAGCCACTTTGCCCCGACATGGCGGATGCAGGCGAGATTCATCTCTCTGGAAAATGGTCCCTGCATACAGAGGATATGCGAAGCGCTAAGCCCTGCCTCCTCTGCCAGGCCAAGTGATGCCGGCACAGAGAGAATCCGCGCGAAAAACCGCTCCGAAAAACCCGGAACAGTCGAAAAATCACGCAGATTTTTGCTGCCGGTGGTCAGCAGAACCGGTCCTTCTGTCTGCGCGAGAAAGGCGGCTGCATCTTCCACAGATTCTGCCAGAAAGACTCCTTCGCGGCTTCTCCATTGCTCCTGTTCATCGGTGCTGCGAAGCACCCGCAGATATTTGCAGCCGGTTTTCCTGGCAGCCTTTTTCAGGTTTTCCGAGACGACGGCGGCATATGGATGTGTCGCGTCTATCACAACCGCGCCGGTATTTTCCTGGAAGCATGCTTCCATCGCTTCCGCGTCCATCCGCCCGCTGGAAACCGCCGTGCGGCGCAGGTGACGGAGCACCTCCCCGCCATATTCTGTTGCAGTAAAAACGCAGGCCGGAAGGGACTGCGTTTCCAGATACTCAGCAATCTGCCGGCCTTCTGTCGTGCCGGCAAAGAGCAGTATTTCATACATCTCGATATCCTCTGGGTGTGACCATCTTTCCATCTATGACGCGCGTATGGGAATTTCCGATGTAAACGGTCGTAAACATGTCTGCCTGCCACCCGGAAAGCGCTTCAAAAGACATGATTTTCGTCTCTGTTCCGTCGCGGCCGATGTTGCGGACGATTCCGCAGACCGTCTCCGGGCTGCGCCACGGCGCCATCACTTCACAGGCACGCCGCAGATAATCGCTTCTTGTCCGGCTGGACGGATTGTACAGGCAGATCACAAAATCTGCCTCCGCGGCCGCGGCGAGCCGCTTCTCTATCGTCTCCCACGGCGTCAGACGGTCGCTCAGGCTGATCACAGCGAAATCATGCATCAGAGGCGCCCCAAGCTCTGCGGCCCCTCCATTTGCGGCCGTGACACCGGGAATGACACGGATCTCCACTTCCGGCCATTCCGGGCTCAGCTCATAGATCAGTCCGGCCATTCCGTAGACGCCCGCGTCGCCGCTGCACACCATGGCAACATGCTTTCCGCCGGAAGCCTCCTCAAGCGCGATGCGGCAGCGCTCCGTCTCGCGCATCATCGGCGTGGCCAGAAACGTCTTCTCCGGTAAATATGCCCGCACGAGGTCTGTATATACCGTATATCCGATCACCGTGTCACACTGGCAAAGGCTCTCCCACGCCTCTTCTGTCATCTTTTCCCGGCACCCGGGACCCAATCCCACAATGTCGATTCTCTTCAAAATTCTACTCTCCAGTCTGCCATCGCCACGGCACAGGTCACGCCGTCCCGGCTGATTTTCCGGACAACTAATTTTCCCCGGCTGGACAAAACAGCCGCCCGCTCACAGACATTGTCAACGCCTGTAATTTCTTCTACAAAATCGGAGGCCGTGAACGTCCCCTCTGCCTCTCTGAGCGCCTCTGCCGAATATGTGCGAAGCGGCAGTCCGAACTTCCTGCAAAATGCCAGAAGGCCGGGTTCTTCCGCCTTAAGATCAATGGTCGCGGCCTCACGCAGCCCCTCCTGGAACAGACACGCACTGTCCAGCGCTTCCTTTACGACTTCTTCGATCGCGGATGCCTTTGTCCCGCGCTTGCAGCCGATCCCGAGCGTCAGGCAGCGAGGAATGAGCCAGAGCGTGTGATTAAAATACGCGCGGCTGTAAGACGGACTGATGTTGATGCCAAGCGAAATGCCGTCTGTCCGCTCGCCGTTTGCCTCCGTCTCCTGAAACAGCTTGTCGGACCACACAAGTCCCTCCGGCAGTCTGCCATTGATCGGAAACGGCGTGTAAAACCCGACGGACTCCCCGCCGATGATCGCTGCGGAAACTTCTTTCGCGTACGTCATGCTGGACAGCTCCAGATCATGCTCTTTGGCGTAGACATCTACCGCGAATTTATTGTGTATGTCGGTCGCCGTGGTGATAACAGGCGTGCTGCCGATCCTGGCGGCGAGCTTCTGCACAAATTCATTTGCGCCGCCGATATGTCCGGAGAGCAGCGCAATACAGAAGGTTCCTTTTTCGTCCAGAACGACGACAGCCGGGTCATTCCGTTTGTCTTTCACAAAAGGCGCGATCGCCCTCACCGCAATTCCAATCGCGGAAATAAAGATCAGCACGTCTGAGTCCCCGAAGTGCTCATCCGTCCACTCATGCAGCGACTGGCGCAGTGACTGCACAGGAGATTTCTTTTCCGGCCTGAAGGAACTCTTGCAGACCCAGAAAGCCTCTTCCCCGGCATAATCCGCGTCGGTCTCAAATACCTTTTGAATCCGTTCCGCAACTTCAATTCCGTTCTTAGAAAAGCAAATACCGTTTATTTTCATTTCGCTGTTCGATACTCCGTAGAAAATTCAGGGTCATACAACTTCGATAAGGAATACGCGGCAGGCGCTACAACATCCCCGATCAGAAGAAGCGCCGTCTTGGAAATGCCTTCCCGCGCCGCGGCTTCCGCAAGTGTCCCCACGGTGCAGATCACTTTTTTCTCATCAGGCCAGGTCGCTTTGTAAACAATTGCCGCGGGGGTATCTGCCTCATATCCGCCCTCCTGGAGTTCCCTGGAGACCTCCTCCAGCATCCCCGCGGAAAGAAACAGAACCATCGTCGCGTGGTGCGCCGCAAAAGAGCGGATGCTCTCACGCTCCGGAACAGGCGTACGTCCGGCTGCCCGCGTCAGAATCACGCTCTGGGAAACGTCCGGAAGTGTATATTCCAGCCCTAGTGACGCCGCGGCTCCAAAAAAGGAACTGACGCCCGGGCACACATCATATGGGATTCCCTTCTCTGCAAGCGCGTCCATCTGCTCACGGGTCGCTCCGTACACCGACGGGTCTCCCGTGTGAAGACGCACAGTTGTCAAATCTGCGTCTTCTGCCTCTGTCATCACCTGAAGCACCTCATTCAGCGTCATGTACGCAGAATTGTAAACCGCGCAGTCTTCTTTCCGGCTGTTCAGCAGCGCAGGATTCACCAGTGAGCCCGCGTAGATGATGACATCTGCTTCTTCCAGCAGCTTTTTTCCGCGGACTGTGATCAGATCCTCTGCGCCGGGACCGGCTCCGACAAAATAAATCATTTCAACAATTGCTCCTGTTCCTGTAATTTCTGCCGCAGCACCGACACAGGCTTCGTCTGTGTCAAATACGTCTCACGGCCGGAAAAGAGAATCACGCCTGTCTGGATCCGTCCCGCTGTCCTGCGGTCCAGATGATGCTGGATCCGCTCCGCGACAAGGCTGATGACTGCCTCTACATATCCGGGAGCCTCCTGGCGAAGGACAAGGAGTGCCTCGTCTGTCGTCAGACAGTCGAGAATCTTCAGAACGGTGCCAGACGGAACGCCTGAGCGCAGCGCGGCGGCGGCAAGCAGCTCCATTCTTGCGTCAGATTCTCTGGAATGTGTGTTCATGATGCCGCCGGAAAGCTTGATAAACTTGCCGATGTGCGCGACGAACAGAATCCCGCGTATCCCCACGGCTTCAGCCATGTCCAGTGTCTCGCCGACAAAATTACTGCATTTCATGGAAAAATCCGGATTGAGCGCGGTTTTCTCCCGCAAAAAATGTGCCCCGTAATTTCCGGGCGACATAATGATCCACTCATATCCGGACGCATACAGCATCTTCAGTTCCAGCTCAATAGAATCCAGAAGCGCCCTCTGGCTCATCGGCAGAACAATTCCGGATGTGCCCAGAATAGAAATCCCGTCCACGATGCCCATCTGGCTGTTAAACGTTTTCTCCGCGACGAGGCGGCCTTCCGGGACGGAAATCGTGACTTCCACCCCGCCCTCATAACGGCATGCAGCGCATATCTCCTGCACTGCCGTCCGGATCATGGACCGGGGTCCGGAATTAATTGCAGGCGCGCCGACAGGCTGATCCAGCCCAGGCCTTGTCACCGTTCCGACGCCCTCACCTCCAAGGATCCGGATCTCGTCCGAGCAGATCCTGCGGACCTCTGCAAATACCAGAATTCCATCCGTTACATCAATATCATCTCCGCCGTCCTTGCGCACAGCGCATCGGACACAATCGGGAAGACCATCTCCTGCCCTGCATACCGAGGTGCCTTCAATAATCAGATGCAGAAGCACACCTGCGGGCGTCATAAGCGGCATTTCCTCGACCGGCACACCAGTGAACAGCATCATCGCGGCGGCTTTCGCCGCGGCTGCCGCGCAGGTTCCTGTCGTGTATCCATTGCGCAGAAGCTTGTGGTTGAC
>JAFVEX010000012.1 GCA_017475785.1 Eubacterium sp.
ATCCATTCCGATTTTGATTATTCTTAACATAGTGGCCTCCTTTGTATGCGGTAATCCCTGTTACTATTGATCTCTTTCAATCATCAGTATACAGGTAAATCCACGTTGCTACAAATGTGAGGTCACTTCATATTATCTAATTAAACCCGTACAGCTTCTGCGTAATCAGATACGCGATTTCGACAAACTTTCTGCCCGGGCGTCCCGGCAGATTTGCCGTAATCCCAAGCATACTCAGGCGGATCCACAGGTAGGAGCCCCGGTCTTTGTCCTTCAGGCGCTTCCAGAGCGCTTTTTTCTTCTCCAGGGCGTCCGGTGCCTTTGACCGGATCAGCATGACAGTCGTGACCATCATGAGAATCATAAGCGAATGCTCCATGAACACCCACTTCTTTCCCTTTGCCTTTTTCCCTTCGTCCTCCATGAAGTCAATCATCATGTTGTTGACCAGAATCTGCTGGTCAATCCGGCTGATCATCACTTCCTCGTTGACAGACTGGTCATCGCGCCCGATGAAATACCGGTAAAAATTCACATCCAGATAGTAGAGCGTCTCTACCTTCGAGAACGGGATAAACGCATACAGATTATCCACGTAAAACGTGTGTTCCGGCAGAATCAGCCCGGATTCCCGCAGTATCTCCGTGCGAAAAATCACCGAGTGCATCAGCACATGCTTATTCGGCGCCAGGGGCTTCATCTCCTTCCAGGTAAAAAGCCGGTCCGCCGGGAAATACTTCCGGTACCGCATGACACGTTTATACCGCGCGCCCTGCTTTTCATAGACAAAATTTGAGAGCAGCACATCCGTCATCCGTCCGCCGCGCACCAGCGCCTTCAGCGCCTCCAGGATCTTCTTGTAGGACGCCTGGTCGACCCAGTCGTCGCTGTCCACGACCTTAAAGTACAGACCCGCCGCATTGGCAATCCCGGTATTAACGGCACCTCCGTGCCCCTTGTTTTCCTGATGAATCACCCGGATAATCCCGGGATACGCCGCCTCATACTGATCCGCGATCTCCGCAGTGCGGTCCTTCGCGGAGCCGTCGTCGATAATCAGAATCTCAACGTCTTCTCCGCCCGGCAGAAGCGAATCGACGCACTTGCGCATATATGCCTCTGAATTGTAACAGGGTACTGCAAATGTAAGAATCTTCATAATAAGTCGTACACCTTCCTCTGACCCTTTTTCACTCTAAGACATCATGCCATAATTACCCTTAAAAAGCAAGAACGTAAAACATGGACGCTGTTCTGCCAGCCGGAAAGTCAGCATTCACTAACCTGAAGCCGTGTGATATACTGGCATGGAAGTAAAGGGACACACGCTTGATGACTGAAATAATACTGCGGGAATGAATGCTTTGAAGAATTCATTCCCGGCGTGAGATTTATGGCAAGGAGAGGAACGATCATGCGGGAGGGGATCATATTCGACGTCGACGGAACCATGTGGGATTCCACAGAAATCGTAAAAGACGCCTGGAATTCCGTTTTGATTGAAGAAAATATTCCCCTGCGCCTGACGGAGAAGCAGCTGCAGGCAGAGTTCGGGAAAGCACTGGAAGAAATCCGAGACGACCTGCTGCCGATGTTTCCGATGGAGCAGCGGAACCGGATCCTGCAGGGCTGGTTCCGGGCAGAAGAAGCCGCGCTGCTGGAACGGATGCCGCGCGTCTATGACGGACTCGAAGAAATGCTGCAGGCACTTTCGGAGCGGTATTTTCTGTTCGTCGTCAGCAACGCGCAGTCCGGTTATATTGAATTATTTCTGAAAAAGACCGGATTTGGCCACTATTTTCAGGACTACACATGTAACGGAGATACCGGTCTGCCGAAGGCGGGCAACATCCGGCTGATGATGGACCGCTTTCACCTCGATGAGGCTGTTTACGTCGGCGACACACAGCTCGACTGCACCTCGGCAAAAGAAGCACGCGCCGCCTTCGCGTACGCATCCTACGGATTCGGAACCGCGGATACGTGGGATTACTTCCTGCGCGAAGTACGGGATCTCAGGCAGCTTCTGTAACAAACCGTCAACCAGTATACAGGTAATTGCGAAATCTCATTTTTCGACGCCGAGATTGTGCAAAATCAACTATTTCGTGAGCAGACTGTCCGAATCCCGGTGCTGAACGTCCAGTGGACGTTCGTTTAGCACCGACCGAAGCGGAGCGTAGACCGGCACTTGCTGAGCTTGCGAAGCTTAGTACCGCTGCGAGAGTTGTGATCCGCAGAATGCGGATTGCCTACGCACTGCTGCGCCTTTAGTGCGCTTAAGCAGTGCTCCGCTTGAGCAAGCGCGAGCGTGTCTGCGATGAAATATTGTTTTGTGCAATCTACCAACGATTTTGGCTTTCGCATTTACCTGAAAACAACATTGTAGTAGAAAGGAGCACCAATATGCAATACCAGTACAAAACAACAGGAACCTGCGCGCAGATGATCAACTTTGAACTTGATGAAAACGGCGTTATCCAGGATGTGTCCTTCCTGGGCGGATGCAACGGCAATCTGCAGGGCATCAGCCGTCTGGTCAGGGGACAGAAGGCGTCTGTCGTCGCGAATCTGCTGAAGGGGACGAAGTGCGGACCAAAGAACACCTCATGTCCGGATCAGTTCGCGCAGGCGCTGGAGGCAGCCCTCGCGCAGCAGTAAGGAGCTGCAGCAGAATAACTTGATCAAGTTATTTCTGTACAGTCCGAAAACATCGGAAGCACTGATCTGTCCGCTGCTGGATAAGTCAACAACCCCGCTGCAAGCAGCGAGGCATCAATCATGTCACGCCCCAAGGGGCGGGGTATGTTGACCGGTGTACAGCTGGTAATATTTTCCTTTCATCTCCAGCAGTTCTTCATGCGTTCCGCGCTCTATGATCCTTCCTTTTTCCAGTACCATAATGCAGTTCGCGTTTCTGACGGTCGACAGCCTGTGCGCGATGACAAAGGTTGTCCTGCCGCTCATCAGCTTATCCATGCCGTCCTGTACAATCTGCTCAGTTCTTGTGTCGATGGAGGAGGTCGCCTCGTCCAGAATCAGCGCGGGCGGATTCGCGACCGCAGCACGGGCGATCGAGAGAAGCTGCCGCTGCCCCTGGCTGAGGTTGCTGCCATTTCCGGTCAGCACCGTGTCGTATCCCTGTGGCAGGCGCATAATGAATCCGTGCGCGTTCGCAAGCTTTGCTGCCGCCTCCACCTCTGCGTCAGTCGCGTCCAGTTTTCCAAATCGGATGTTCTCCCGGACTGTTCCGGTAAACAAATTCGTCTCCTGCAGAACCATCCCGAGCGAACGCCGGAGATCCGCCTTTTTAATTTTCTTAATGTTGATCCCGTCGTACCGGATCTTGCCGTCCTGGATGTCATAGAAGCGGTTGATCAGGTTCGTGATCGTCGTTTTTCCGGCGCCGGTCGAGCCGACAAAGGCAATTTTCTGGCCGGGCTTTGCGTAAAGTGAGACATCGTGCAAAACTGTCTTCTCCGGGACATACCCGAAATCGACATGCTCCAGCACCAGATCGCCTCTCAGCTCTCTGTATTCGACAGACTGATCCGCCTGATGCACATGCTTCCACGCCCAGAGGCCGGTGTGCTCTGCGCACTCCACCAGCTGATCACCTTCACGCCGCGCCCTGACGAGCATGACGTAGCCTTCGTCCGCCTCCGGCTCCTCATCCATCAGGCGGAAGACACGGTCCGCGCCTGCGATAGCCATAATAATGGAGTTGAACTGCATGCTGATCTGGTTGATCGGCATGGACAGGCTTCTGTTGAAGGTCAGGAAGCTGGCCAGCGCGCCGATGGTCAGCCCGCTGACATGATAGATTGCGAACAGTCCCCCGACAATCGCGCACACGACATAGTTCAGATTGCCCAGCTGCGCGTTGATCGGACCCAGGATATTCGCAAAGCGGTTTGCCTTGTCCGCGCTCCCGTACAGCTGGTCGTTTTTCTCTCTGAACTCCGCGATCGCCTGTTCTTCGTGGGAAAACACCTTGATGACCTTTTCGCCGGACATCATTTCCTCAATATAGCCGTTCAGGGCGCCCAGATCCCTCTGCTGCGCGACAAAGTACTTGCCGGACTGGCCGCCCACCTTTTTCGTCACAACCAGCATCAGTGAGACCATTCCGAGCGTAACCAGCGTCATCGGAATGTCCAGAATCAGCATGCTGACGACGACGCTGACGATGGTAAACGCGCTGTTTACAAGCTGCGGAATGCTCATGCTGATCATCTGCCGGAGCGTGTCGATATCATTTGTGTAAATGGACATGATATCGCCGTGGGCGTTCGTGTCAAAGTAACGGATCGGCAGTGTCTCCATGTGCGAAAAGAGATCCTTCCGGAGATCCCGCAGTGTCCCCTGGGTGACGGTTACCATGATCCTCTGATACGTGTAGGTCGAGAGCGCGCCGACCGCGTAAAAGCAGGCAACTCGGCCGATCGCGCGCGCCAGCGGCGCAAAATCAGGCGTGTCTGCCTTCAGGAGCGGCGTGATGTAATCATCGATCAGTGTCCTCGTAAACAGGGTTCCCTGCACATTGGCGAGCACGCCGATGATGATCAGGGCGAGCACCAGAATCAGCCGGAAGCCGTAGTTCCGGCCGACGTAGGCAAGAAGCCTTCTGAGCACCTGCATCGGGTTTTTAACGGTTGTTTTCATCCCTCTCGGTCTTGGTCCGGGTCCCGGCATTACGCGTCACCTCCCTGATCAAAATCACCATTCCCATGCATCTGGGATTCGTATACCTCCTGATAAATCGCGTTGGACGCCAGAAGGTTCTCATGCGTGTCAAACGCGTCGACGTGCCCGTCCTCCAGAACAATGATGCGGTCCGCGTGCTCTACGCTGGAAATGCGCTGCGCGATAATCAGCTTGGTTGTCTCCGGCAGCTCAGATGCCAGCGCTCTGCGTATTCTGGCGTCTGTCGCCGTGTCCACCGCGCTCGTCGAGTCGTCGAAGATGATGACCTTCGGCTCCTTCAGCAGCGCGCGCGCAATGCACAGGCGCTGCTTCTGTCCGCCGGAAACATTGCTGCCGCCCTGCTCGATCCGCGTATTGTACCCGTCGGGCATCGCCTCAATAAAATCATCCGCGCACGCGATCCTGCAGACACGTCTGCAGTCCTCTTCTGAGGCATTTTCGTCGCCCCAGCGCAGATTTTCCAGAATTGTCCCGGAAAACAGCACATTTTTCTGCAAAACCACTGCCACCTTGTCCCGGAGCGTCTTCAGATCATAGATGCGGACATCCCTTCCGCCGACCAGAACGGCGCCGCTGTCCACATCATACAGGCGCGAGAGCAGATTGACCAGACTCGTCTTGCCGCTGCCGGTTCCGCCGATGATTCCGACTGTCTCGCCGGATTTTATGGACAGGTTGATATGATGCAGCACACTGCGTGCTTCCAGATCCTTGCCGGCTTCCTGGCTATTGTGCGCTTTCTGGCTCTTGCCGGCTTTCGTCTCCTGCTGATTCTCTGTCCCATCTCCGGTATTTCTGTAAGAAAAGCTGACATCACGAAATTCAATGCTTCCGTCCGCCACGTCCGTCACTGCGTCTGCCGGATTTATGATGTCGCTCTTTTCGTCCAGAATCTCACAGACGCGCTTTGCGCTCGCCTGGCTCAGTGTGATCATGACAAACACCATCGAGAGCATCATGAGACTCATCAGGATATTCATGCAGTACGTCAGAAGGCTCATCATCTGCCCGGTCGTGAGATCTCCCGCGACAATCATTTTCGCGCCGAGCCAGCTGATCAGAATGATGCACGTATAGACCGTCGTCTGCATCACCGGTCCGTTCAGGATGACCATGTTTTCCGCCTTTACAAACAGCCGGTAAATGTTTCCCGCGGCAGTTTTCAGCTTTTCATTCTCATAGCCTTCCCGCACGAATGATTTTACGACGCGGATCCCGCGCACATTTTCTTCAATGCTCTCGTTCAGGTCGTCATACTTCGGGAAAATCTTCTGGAAATAGCCGGTCGCGTTCCGGATGATCAGGAAAAGCACGCTTCCGAGCAGAATCACCGCGATCAGATAGATCCGCGCGAGCCTTGCATTGATCAGGAACGCCATCACCATGGCCGAAATCAGACTGACGGGTGCGCGGACAAACATGCGCAGAATCATCTGGAATGCCATCTGTATGTTCGTCACGTCCGTCGTCAGGCGCGTCACCAGGCTCGGCGTGCTGAATTTATCAATATTTCCGAAGGAGTACGTCTGGATGTTGTTGAACATCGACTCACGGAGATTTCTGGCAAAACCAGTCGACGCGCGCGCGCCAAATACACCGCCCAGGACGCCGCAGGCCAGCCCGCCGGCCGCCATCAGCAGCATGAGCATGCCGATCTTGATGATATGCTGCATGTCCCCTTTCTCGACGCCGTTGTCGATGATCGATGCCATGAGCAGCGGAATCAGCATTTCAAATACAACCTCCCCGATCATGCTGACCGGGGTCAGGATAGCTGCCCGCTTAAATTCTTTGATCTGCGAAGCCAGCGTTTTCAGCATATGACTTCCCTCCTTGCAGTTGTCAGGAAACAACCTGCTCCCTGATGATGTCTATTGTTTTGCTGCCTGTCTGTAAAAAGCCATGTCCTGGCCTGTGCCGTCTGTCTGTAAAGGCTCCGTCCTGGCCTGTGCCGCCTGTACTCTCCCTGAAATGTGAAGACCCGGTCTTTGTCCTGATCTTCACTGCTGCCTCAGAATCACATCAAACAGCCGGATCATTTCCTGCTTTTCTGCTTCTGTCAGATTCCGGAACAGATGTCTGACGATTCTGGCCTGAGACTCCCTGATCGCGTCCGCGCGCGTCCTGCCTGTATCCGTCAGAGCCAGAATTACCGCGCGCCGGTCTGCCGGATCCTGCCGGCGCTCCACAAACCCTTCCTCCTCCAGCCTGCGGATCATCTCGGACAGGGTCGAAGCACTTACGTGGATCTCTCCGGCGATCTCTTTTGGCCGCAGAGATCCGCCGTTTATATCGAGCACCCCGAGAATGATATCCCTGTGATGCACACGGAAAAACGGGTCTCTCCCGGTCCGGTCTGCCTGGTCTGCGCCGGCCGCGCCGCTCCCGGATAATTCTCCGGGCGTGCAGCCTGCCCGCATCATATGACCCATGTGGCGGAATTTATCAAACAGAATAAAATCAAGATCTTCCATAAGACGCGCTCCCTGCACTCCGATTTGCGTGATTCTGCGCAGCGTACAGCCAGTACATCCGTTTTTCTGATATCTTTGGCAGATACACCGCGGCAGCTATATATTTCGTTTACGAAGTATAATCTGTCGTTCTTCTCTTGTCAAGACCAAAAAAAGCCGGAAGACAGGCATCCGGCGGCAGTCTCGGCATCAATTATTTTTATCAATTATTTTTTAGAAGCTTTTGCTCAGATTTCAGAAGATTTTTTTCATTACAGTCCCAAGATGTGTGGTATCATAAATGTATCTGGAAATATCCCTGCCGCACTGGCAGGCGCTTATGGCAGAAAGGAAGTTCTAAATGTATTGCAGGGAATGTGGCGCAAATATTCCGGAGGAAGCGTTTTTCTGCCCGCAGTGTGGCGCGGATCTGCCGAAAATCACCGGACAGAAGGATCCCGGCGGTACTGCCGGAGAAACCAGGCGGCAGGAAAGCTCCGGAAATTACGCAGAGCAGAACGGACGGAAATCAGTTCAGAACGATGATTACGGATCTGATGACGGCTCTTACTACGATCAGGGGCGGCGCGGCGGACGCCGGCAGGATTATGACGATCGTCAGGACTTCAGGGAGCGAGATAACGAGGGCGGACACACTTCTTCCGGCGGACAAAAACCGTCAAGAAATTATAAACCACTGATCATCGGCCTGATCGCGGCCATTGCGGTGCTGCTGGGCGTGATCGCGGCGATGGCGTCCGGAATCTTCGATAAACGTGAGAAAATTGATACTTCTACGGCCTCAGTGGAATCCTCCGCTGACGCAGCCGGTGGATCTTCTTTCGGCAAACAGAAAGACGCCGCGGATGGAGAAGCGGTATCCTCTTCAAGTGCGAAGTACAGTACAGTCTCCGGGGAATCAGCAGAAGCCTCCCGGAACAGCGGGACAAGCGTTTCCTCCGGGGATGCGGCAGCAAATGCTTCCTCCGGGAATGCGGCAGCAGGCACTTCCGGCGCTGCAGCCTCTTCAGATGCCGGAGCAGATGCGGCGTCTGCAGGTACGTCATCAGACAGCGGCCAGCGAAAATCCATCGGCGCGGACACCACTGTGACGGATCAGCCTGACGCAGGTTCGTCTTCCGGCGGTTCCGCTGCGCAGCCTGCCGCCACGGGGTATGACGCAATCGCAAACGCCATCAGCAGCAAGGTCAGCGGCATTCTGGATTTTGTCTCCAGCGACGTGACGGAATACCCGACCGTCAAGCTGTACTATAGCTACACGGATTCCGCCGGAGAGCCCATCACGCTGACCTCTCCGACTGCGGGCATCCGGGAGTCCATCTCGGGCGGCGCGGAAATAGAGCGGACGATCCGGCGCGTCGAGCGCCTGGAGGGTAATCAGGGTCTGAGTATCGATCTGGTTGCGGACAAATCCGCCAGCATGTCCGGCGATCTGGGACAGATGCAGATGATCATGCAGCAGTTCGTCCAGAGCATGGATTTTGCTTCCGGCGATCAGGCCGAGATTATTTCCTTCGACAGTTACATTATGTATATGTGTACCTACACGCAGGACGTAAGTCTGCTCCAGAACGGCATCTCAAATATGACTGCATATGGCGACACGGCGCTCTATGACGCGCTCGTCACCGGGATCAACAATGCGGGCAGCCAGGCCGGCGCGCGCTGCGTCATCGGCTTTACCGACGGTGAGGATAACATGAGTATCTACACGCCGGACGAGGTCATCAGCCTGGCGCTCCAGAAGGAAGTTCCTGTCTACATCATCGGAACCGGGATGGCCGACTATGCCACGCTGAGCGACATCGCGCTTTCGACCGGCGGCGATTACTGGTCTGTGGATTCCATCAGCGACCTGAGCCAGATCATGATGGAAATCTACAGCAACCAGAAGGATCTCTACTGCATCGAGTATGACTCAGAAAAAAGCGCGGATCCATACGCCTCCCGCACGGTTTCCTGCGTCCTGGCCGACGAAACCCACGGCGGTATGGAGACAGGCGTCTCCTTCCAGGCGACAGAGGCGCTCTCGCAGGTCACGCACGCGTCACGCTATGAAATTATTCAGGGCGATCTTTCCTGGACAGAAGCAAACGATATCTGTATCTCCAAGGGCGGACATCTGGCGACCATCACCTCCCAGAGCGAAATGGATCAGCTGGTCAGCATGGCAGAGAAGTCCGGCCTGAAATATCTGTGGATCGGCGGATACACATCCGTGCGCAACAACAGCACCTTCGGGCACTGGATCACAGGCGAAGATTTTAACTACACGGCCTGGTATCCGGGCGAACCCTCCCGCAATGATCTGGACGGCACACCTGAATTTTACCTGATGATGTGGAAGGTGGGCGACGCCTGGTCCTGGAATGATCAGCGCAATGACGTCGCAAACAGTGAATTTGAGTATTTTAAAGGAAATGTCGGATATATCTGTGAATATGAGCAATGATAAAGAGACCATCCTGCAGCGGAGCATATTTGCTTCGCTGCTCTTTCTGACGCTGTTTTTCGCGCTGCTGACCGGATGCGGGAAGGCTGATCCCGCCCCAGGCATGGGATCAGGTGACAGCGCAAACAAAGAAACCACTGCTGCCGGCACAGAAGCAGCATCTGAATCAGCCGGATCAGAGACTCCTGCCGGCACAGAAGCGGCATCTGAATCAACCGAATCCGGGACTGCAGCCGGAAGCTCATCCGGCACGGAACCAGCGTCAAATCCATCTGACGAAACCCCAGCGGCGGAAGGCGGAAACCAGAGCGACGCTGCAACGGATACAGAAGATCATGGCACAACTCAGACTGAAGCAGGAGACCATGGAACTCCTCTGGCGGAAGACGCGGATCCGGAACTGGCTGCGCGAGCGGAGTCTTTTCTCTCCACTATGTCTCTCGAAGACAAGGTATCGCAGCTGTTGATTCTGACCCCGGATCAGCTGACAGGCGTCAGCGGCACAACACTGGCTGGCGAAAACACACGGGCAGCCTACAACGCGATGCCGGCGGGCGGGATCATCTGCATGAGTCCGAATCTGGACAACACGCAGCAGACACAGGAATTCCTCGCAAATCTGCAGCAGTTCAGCAGAAACCGCACCGGTCTGCCACTGTTTACATTTGTAGATGAAGAAGGGGGATCTGTCGCCCGGATCTCGGGGCAGTTTGCGGAATATCCGGCCATCCAGGACATGGCCGTTCTGGGCGCGGCGGGCGATACCGCCGTAGCAGAAGAGACCGGCAGAACCATCGGGACATGCCTTTCCACCCTGGGATTTACCTGCGATTTCGCACCGGTTGCGGATGTGCTCAGCAATCCCGCCAACCAGGTTGTCCGGGACCGCTCTTTTGGCTCCGATCCCGCGCTCGTCTCACAGATGGCCTGCGCGCTGGGGCGCGGGCTGGAATCACAGGGTGTATACGCAGTGTACAAGCACTTTCCCGGCCACGGCGCGACCGCTGACGACACGCACAACGGCTATGCCTGGACCGGCAGAACACTCGACGAGCTGCGCGCCTGCGAGCTGCTTCCGTTTCAGGCTGCGATTGATCAGGGCGCCGCATTCATCATGACCGCGCACATCTCCCTGCCGAACGCGGCGGGGGAAGATGTCCCCGCCTCTCTCTCCTACGCGATGACAACACAGCTGCTGCGGGAAGAAATGGGATTTGACGGCATAGTCGTGACGGACGCGCTCAATATGGGCGCCGTCGCGAACCAGTACAGCTCCGCGGAGGCGACCGTAAAAGCCGTGGAAGCAGGCGCGGACATGCTTCTCATGCCAGCCAGTGCCGTGTCTGCCAGAGAGGGACTTCTCGACGCCGTCGCCTCAGGCCGCCTCACAGAGGAACGGATCGACGCGTCTGTGCGCCGGATTCTGCTGCTGAAGCTGCAGATGTAGCCAGGCACATGCACCCGGCATGTCCATATAAACGCGACAATGCGGGCATTGTCGAGAATTTTCGCCGCGGCAATCAGAAACAATTGTCAGGGAAAATGATCAAGTTATTCTGCTGCAGTTCCTTACTTCATCTCTTCCACGTGAGAGACATATTCCAGTGACCGGAGCGCGTCAATAATCTCCGTGTGCGTCTTGAACTTCTTCAGTTCTTTGCTGACAATGCTCAGCGCCACAGAGTACACACTCAGGCCCGAATGCACATACGCGGGATTAAACTCAATTTCATCTATGTGAAGACCCAGCTGGCGGGCTGTCGCGACAAAAGGCTTCAAATCGCCGGCTGTGTTTAGTTCCAGATGTATCTCAAAGTGGTTGGACCGGTCTTTCAGATAATCCTCCAGCCGCGGCAGAAGAGACAGACAGATCATCATAACGATTGTCACGATGATCGCGGCTGTGTAAAACCCGATACCGACTGCCAGCCCGACAATTCCGCACGTCCACAGTCCCGCCGACGTCGTCAGCCCCTTGATCTGGTTGCGCGAGCTGAACAGGATCGTGTAGACGCTGATCATCGACGCGCCGACAACAACTGCCGCTGAAATCACGGGGATGACCACACCCTTTGTCTCCATCAGCCAGGCGTCCACCATCGAGGCAGAATTCGTTGCCATGGCAATCATGATAAAGGTGCGGAGTCCAGCCGCGTGCCGCTTGCTGGAACGCTCCCAGCCGATAAAGGAGGCCATCAATACCGAAAGCACGACGCGCAGCAGTATTGTTCTTATGTTGATTCCATATGACCAGCTTCCCAAAAACCTGGCGATCAGATCGTGTCCATTTATCATATCATTTTCCTCCCGGCGTGTTATGATTCATCCGGCTGTCAATTTATCTGCCTTTTTATTGATCCAGCTGCTTTCTTCAGCCGACTTTTCAACAGGCTGCCGTTCCTCCGTCTTTCATCCGGCTGCTGCTCCGCCGGCTTCTCATCCTGCTGCCCGGCCAGGCGCCTCCTCGTCAGGTGACACTCTTACGAAATCCTACCAGTTCATTCTTCCGCCGCCTCTCCGGCGCGCCATCAGATTATCGCGGTAAGCGCCTCCGTACATTGCGGCCAGCTGCTCCTCCGCGGCGTCCAGAAACGCCTGCTCCTCTAAAGAGGTATCGCTCTGCTGCGCGGAAAGCTCTTTCTGAATCTTTCCGATTCGCTCAATCAGCAGTTCTGCCTCTGTCTTCTTTTCTCCCGTCTCCTTCAGTTCTTCTGCCTCAACGAGATCCTCCAGCTTGTCGGAATATGACCTCGACAGATACAGCGATGCCTTCGCGCAGGCAGGTCCCACCAGTTCATACAGCACGCTTGACGCCAGGATAATGGTCTGCAGAGCCATTCCCGTCTCCCCGCCCAGCGTTCTTGCGCCGAGCATGGCAAGGCCGATCGCGACACCTGCCTGCGGGATCAGGGCGAGACCGAGATAATTCCGCACCAGGTGCGATTTCCCTGCCATGGCGCATCCCAAAAAGGAACCGGCATATTTACCCGCGATACGCACAATGAAGTAAATCACGCCGACCGCCAGAAGGGATACGCTTCCGATCTCGCTGGAGGTGTTCACCAGCGCGCTGAGATTAAACGAAACGCCCGACCTGACAAAAAACAGCAGCAGGATCGGCGGGGTAAAATAATTCAGCTGCATAAACAGCCGGTTGTCATCCGAGATATTGATATAGACCGTGCCCATGGACATGCAGCCCAGCAGCGGCGAGACGCCGGCCAGCGCGCAGATTCCGCAGAACGCGAACAACAGCGCGATCGAAATGATCAGCCTGTTGTCCGTCGATCTTCCGTTCGGCATCATCCACTTCATAAGCACGCCGAACAGGCCGCCCAGAACCAGCACGGCAATATTGACCGCGATCGGTTTCAGCACACTGCCGATCTGGAACCCGGCTTCGCTTCCCACCGCCAGCGCTACAGAAATCGCGATGCTGTACAGGACGAGTCCGACCACATCGTCCAAAGCGACGACCTGCAGCAGCGTATTGACAAAGTCCCCCTTTGCCCCCGTCTGCCGGATCGTCATCATCGTCGAAGCCGGCGCTGTCGCGGACGCGAGCGCCGCGAGCACAATCGAAAACGGCAGGTTGATGCGCAGGACGAAAAACGTCACAACAAATACAAATACCGATGCCAGGCACGCCTCCATCAGTGTAATGATTACGACTTTGATTCCGTTTTTCCTGATCGCTTCCAGCCGGAAAAACTCCCCTGTGCTGAAGGCAATAAACGCCAGCGCGATATCCGACAGGAAGGACATGCCTTCTGTAATCCCCGCAGGGATCAGATTCAGGCAATACGGACCGATCAGAATGCCGGTGACAATATAGGCCGTGACGTTCGGGAGCTTCAGGCGCTTCGTGATCCGTGTCATCAGAAAGCCCAGAAACAGCATGGCCGTAATTGACAGAATCACACTCGCGACCGCCCCGTTCTCAGCCATCCCGGAAAACAATTGTTCAATCAGTGATGGTCTCATTGGCGGCGTCACCTCCGTTCCAGACAGCAGACATTCTATTTTTCAGACAACATCCATGCTTCGTTCAGAATATTTTATCAAAAGATCGTTGTTTCGTAAAGAAAAGTGACCGTTTTTTCCCTGAACATCTTTACGGCTGACGACAATCATTGTATAATTATAATATATTTTCACCAAACAGGGGGTGTTGGTTTATGCAAAATAACATGTTAGCGATGATCCTTGCAGGCGGCCGCGGCAGCAGACTGAAGGATTTGACCAGCAAGGTCGCGAAGCCTGCCGTCTATTACGGTGGCAAGTACCGTATCGTAGACTTCCCGCTCTCCAACTGCGCGAACAGCGGCATCAATGTCGTCGGCGTTCTGACCCAGTACGAATCCGTTCTGCTGAACAGCTACGTCGCGGCCGGAAGGCGCTGGGGCCTGGACTCCCGCGGAAGCGGCGTCTATGTCCTCCCGCCGCGTGAGAAGGCGGACGCGGATCTCGATGTCTACCGCGGAACGGCGGACGCGATCTCGCAGAACATCGACTTCATCGACACATATGATCCCGAGTATCTGCTGATCCTCTCCGGCGACCACATCTACAAGATGGACTACTCCAAGATGCTGAAATTCCATCAGATGCGCGAGGCAGACGCAACGATCGCCGTCATCCCCGTGCCGATGGAGGAGGCAAGCCGCTTCGGCATCATGAACGCCGACGCCGAGGGCATGATCCTTGAATTTGAGGAAAAACCCGAGAAGCCGAAGAGCAATCTCGCTTCGATGGGCATCTATATCTTCAACTGGAAGATGCTCCGCAAAATGCTCCTGACAGATATGAATGACCCGGATTCCAGCCATGACTTCGGAAAGGACATCATTCCGACCATGCTTGCCGAGGACAAGCGCCTGTTCGCGTACAAGTTCACCGGCTACTGGAAGGATGTCGGAACCATCGACTCTCTCTGGGAGGCCAATATGGATCTTCTGGATGAAGAAAACGCGCTGAATCTGCGGGATTCCTCCTGGACGATCTACACAGAAGACATCGTCGCGCTGCCGCAGTATCTTGGCCCGAACGCCGAGATAGACCGCGCCTACATTACAGAAGCGTGCAAGGTAGACGGCCTCGTGCGGAACTCCGTCCTGTTCTCCGGAAGCACTGTCGCGACCGGCGCAAAGGTCGTAGATTCCGTTCTGATGCCAAATGTCGTGATTGAAGAAGGCGCCGTCGTCACACGCGCGCTCGTCGCTTCGGGCGTCAGGGTCGCGGCCGGAACCACGGTCGGCGCGCCCCGCAGCAAGAACATCACGCTTGTCGCGCACGATATGAATGAGGAGGAGTGATCATGGCAAAAGCATTTGGTATCATTAACTCGCCTGCAAATTACATCAATGTAGAAGGCCTGCAGAAATACCGTCCGATCGGCGCTTTCTCGTTTGCCGGAAAGTATCGTGTCATCGATTTTCCGCTTTCCAACATGAGCAACAGCGGCATCGACCGCATCGTCGCCTATGTGCGCGAAAACCCGCGCTCCCTGACCGAGCACGTGCGGACTGCAGGTAACTACAACATCAACTCCAAGCGCGGCCACATCCAGGTGCTCTTCGCGGAGACAAATTCCGCGAGCGACATCTACAACACGGATATCGCCGTCTTTATGGAGAATCTCTCCATCATCGAGCGCATGACGATTCCGTATGTTATCATCGTGCCGAGCTACATGGTCTTCACGCAGAATTTCGACGATCTGCTCCGCCAGCACATCGAATCCCGCGCGGACATCACCCTGCTCTATCACCACACGAACGAGGCGAAGGATTACTTCCTGCAGAGTGACTTCCTGAAGCTGAACCGCCAGAAGGGCGTCGAGGGCATCGAGCGGAACCGCGGCACAGCAAAAGACCGTGACATCTTCATGGATACATACATCATGAGCCGCGAGCTGTTTATCGAGCTTGTCAAAAAAGCAGTCAGCCTGTCTTCGATTTACACACTCTGCCAGATCGTTGCCATGTCCACACGCGAGCTGGATATCAGAGGCGTCGCGCACCGCGGCTACTTCGCGGCACTGACAGACTTCAAGAGCTACTTCACTGCAAACCTCGAGCTGCTGGATCCCGACGCGCAGAACCAGCTGTTCTCCGCGCAGTGGCCGATTTACACCGACACCTCCGATTTCTGCCCGACACACTACTTCAGCGGCGCGTCGGCAAAGAATTCCCTGATCTCCAACGGCTGCGTCATCCGCGGCACAGTTGAGAACTCCATCGTCGGACGCGGTGCCGTCATCGAGGAGGGGGCCGTCATCAAAAACAGCCTGATCATGGCACATTCCCACATCGGCAAGGGAATCCATCTGGAGTACCAGCTGATCGACAAGTGGGCGGATGTGCTGCATGTAGACGAGATCATCGGTACGCCTGACAAGCTTGGATACGTACGACGTGAGGATATCATCTGATTTTATCCGGATCAATCCGGTATATCGCATCGGATATTATCTGACGATGCCTCTGTTCCACAAAAACACAGAAGCGGGGCTGCGCGCCCCGCTTCTTCTCTGCTCCTCTTATTATGGTTTTTCCCTCATGTCACTCATCAAAATTTGACAGATTAAACACAATCTCCTTCTGCATCTTCGTCTTCGTGTTCTCAAAACGCATTATGATGTTCTTTTCACTATTCTTCGCGACTTTGTAGGTTTTGCCCTTTTTATATTTCGTCCCGTTATTCTCGTAGTATTCCACGTTTGGCTTCTTCGTGATCAGTTTCCAGTTTTTCTTCAACTGATACTTAAATTTAAAAGTCTTTCCGCTTATGCTTACGGTGTCTCCTACCGGAAACATTTTGCTGATAATCCCTTTATAGCTCTTACCATTCACTTTGATGCTCTTAAACGGGTTTTCTGCCTTCACGACCTTCACATTCCAGATATACTGCTGCTTCCGGCCTTCAACCTCAGCATTGACTGTAATCTTTGTCGTACCAGCCTTTTTCGTTGTCAGAAGCGGCAACGAAAAATCCGTGTGCAGCTCTGTCTTCACAACAGAAGGATTACTGGATTTTACGCTGGTAACTTTCACTTCCTTTCTGTACCAGCTATTCATAGAGGTAATCAGAGGCGTCTTTTTGTAAGAGGTATCCAGTACGATATTTTGCGTGTTTTTCACGCTCACAACGTAGCCGCCCAGTGCCGCGTGTACGGAATGTGCCTTCAACACTGGGGCGATGCCGATTCCCACCAAAACCAGAAGAATCAGAAGTTTTCTTCTCAGCCGCGCTGCCACATTTTTATGATTTGCCATAGATCTGTTCATAGTCACCTCCAACTCAGTGCAAATATTTTAGCTAATATAATTATACTATACATTTCTTGCTATGACAAATCAAATCGTATAAGGGAGGGCATTGCCTTATGGTTTCATGGACTGAATTATTACAGTTTATTGTGGCTGTTTGTGCGATAGCGGCTCTGTTTTATCAGATCGGCAAAAGAAAATAACCGCCCCTGTCTGGACAACTAGGCGGTTACTTTCATGTAACTATTAACTTATGCGTTCGGGCTTAACCGTCTATCGGTGACGCCTTTACTTGTCTATAATATAGCATCATAAATAATAATTTACAAGTTCTGATTTTATGGAATACCTGCACAAAAGAAAATGCCGAGAACCCTTGTATCTTAAAAGGATTCTCGGCATATTTAGCATAGAACTGATTATTTGATCAGCGCAATGTTCTTGATAACTGGCGCAAGTGTATTTGCGACGGTGGACATCAGCTTAATGAAGATATCAAGCGCGACACCGACAACGTCCTTACGGGTATCACCGATGGTGTCACCGGTAACAGCTGCCTTGTGAGCCGCAGAGCCCTTGCCGTGACCTTCAACAAAGCCGAACTCTATGTACTTCTTCGCGTTATCAAACGCACCGCCGGAGTTGCCCATGAAGATCGCGCGCGGAACTGCGCATACAGTCGCGCCGACCAGGATACCGCCGACGAACTCGACGCCGAAGATCAGGCCGCCGACGACCGGGATCAGGAGCGCGAGGACAGACGGGAATACCATCTTGCGGATCGCTTCCTTCGCTGCCAGCTCGATCATCTTGTTGTAATCCGGTCTGACAGTCCCTTCCAGAACGCCCGGAATCGACATCATCTTGTCACCTTCGTCCGCCATGATCTTCGCGGAGTCGATGGTGTTGTCTGTCAGCATCGCGCAGAAGTACTCAACCAGCGCGCCGCCGAGCAGACCGCCGGCGATTACGAAGAAGGACGCGAAGTTCAGGACCAGCTCCTCGTTTCCGGCAATGAATGTGTCGGTATAGTTACCGACGTAGGACACGATCAGGGATACAGTGGCAAATGCCGCGGAACCGATCGCGAATCCCTTACCAATTGCAGCTGTCGTATTTCCGACTGCATCCAGTTTATCTGTGATAACACGGACATCCGGATCCAGATGGCAGGACTCTGCAAGTCCGCCTGCGTTGTCGGCGATCGGGCCGAACGCGTCGATGGAAACGGTTGCGCCTACAAATGCCAGCATACCAAGTGCCGCGATCGCGATACCGTATGTACCGCAGACCTTACCGGAGATCAGCAGCGCGATGGAGATGATCAGAACCGGAAGCAGGCAGGAGCGGGAACCGATTGCGTCACCCTTTGTGACGACGAATGCCTCACCTTCGTCACAGATAAACGCCAGCTCTTTGGTAGGCTTGTAATCTGTGCTGGTGTAGTACTCTGTGATGACGCCGATTGCGACACCGCTGATGATGCCGAGAATCGCAGAGATCCACGGTGAAGCCCAGCCGGCAATCCAGCCGCCGACTTCGCCATTGTACAGAAGACCCTGTCTGCTGAGGCTTCCAAATACGATGAAGGACGCGATTCCGCCGAGTACGATTGTGACGCCTGCGGAAATCCATGTGGACAGATCCAGCTCTTTGGACGGGTTGTCGCCCATCTTCTTGATATTTGCCATGCCCAGACCGATCAGGCAGCCGACCAGACCGCACGCGGCGAGGATAATCGGGAACTTGATGGTAGCGGCAAATGTGTTGTCTGTGATAAAGTCATTCGGAGCGCCGTAGGTCTCATACAACGTGACCGCGATCATAACAGACGCGGACATTGTCGCGACGAAGGACTCCAGAAGGTCAGAACAGTTACCTGCGATATCGTTGACGTTGTCACCGATGAAGTCAGCGATGGTGTTCGGCACACGGCTGTCATCCTCCGGCAGGTCATGACGGATCTTGCCCAGGATATCTGAAGAAATATCAGCAGCCTTTGTGTAGTTACCGCCCGCGACACGGTTGAACATCGCGACGATGGAGCAACCCAGGGAATAAGTGGAGATACGCATAACAGTCGGATTGACCTGCATGCTTCCGAGCTTGATCAGACCCTGGCTGACGGATGTGTGATCAACGCCGCCCTGCGCGATCAGGATCAGCACGAATCCCAGCATACCAAAGGTCTGTACCGCCAGACCGGAGATGCTTCCGCCGCAGAGCGCGACCTTGACGGTCTCGCCGATGCTCAGTGTCTCACGCGCCTTGTTGGCCGTGCGGACATTTGCGTAGGTGGCGCTCTTCATGCCGAGCACACATACGATGGAGCTCATGCATCCGCCGATGAGGAATGTAATTCCAGCTGTTTTTTCAATGAACAGCGTCATGATGACCGCAACAACAATCAGTACCTTGATGATACTTTTGTACTCCGTCAGCATGAACGTATTCGCGCCGGAGCGGATGATGCCAGCCATCTCGATCATGTCTTCCGTTCCCTCAGGCATCTTTTTAATCTTCGCGTGATTAAAGAAAACGTATGCCATGGAGAGGACAAGCAGACACAGAATGATGATAAATGGTGTCATGTTGTAATACCTCCATAAAAATAAATCAAAAACCGATACCCATTATACCTTATGTACTGCAAAAATACAATCCTAAAGGTATCATCATATTTTAATATTTTTTATTCTTTTTTTATGATTTTTTTGTTGGTTTCTACTCCCTGCCGTCCCAGCAGTAGGTGCAGAGCTTCTCGCGGTCGATGCCGACCGCAGCGATCATGTCGTCGAGGCGGTTGTAGCGCAGCGACGTAAAATTCATCACTTCGCTGATATCCTCGAGCATTTTTTTGTAGCGGTCCGAATCCGGGTTCACATATTCGTCCAGGATTTCACGGGTAACCTCCTGCCCCTCCTCCTGGTTAATGATCCGGCGGGTGATCAGCTCCATCTCCGATGAGGAGCGGGAGAAATTCACGTATTTGCAGCCGTATACCAGCGGCGGGCAGGCCGGACGGACATGCACCTCCTTCGCGCCGGTGTGGAACAGGAACTGCGCCGTCTCCCGCAGCTGCGTGCCGCGGACGATGGAGTCGTCGATCAGCATCAGGCGCTCTCCCTCGATCAGCTCATGGATCGGAATCAGCTTCATCTTCGCGATCAGGTTGCGCTCCTTCTGGATCGTCGGCATGAACGAGCGCGGCCAGGTAGGCGTATATTTGACGAACGGGCGTGTCATCGGCACGCCGGACTCATTCGCGTATCCGATCGCGTGCGCCATTCCGGAATCAGGAATACCGGCAACAGCGTCAATGGTATCCTTTGTATAGAAGCCCTCCGCGGCGTCGCGCTTTGCCATATTCGCGCCGCAGTGGTAACGCATTTCCTCGACGGAAACACCTTCGTAGCGTGAGGATGGATAGCCGTAGTAAATCCACAGGAACGTACAGATCCGCATCTTGTCCCCCGGCTTCACCAGAGTTGTGTACGACTCCGGCGTGATCACCGCGATCTCACCCGGACCCATCTCCTTGTAGTCATCATATCCGAGATTCAGGTAGGCAAACGACTCAAAGGAGACGCAGTAGCCTTCGTCCTTCCTTCCTATGATCAGCGGCGTGCGCCCGAGCAGATCCCGCGCGCAGTAGATCCCCTGCGGCGTCATCAGTACGATCGTCATGGAGCCGTCGATCGTTTCCTGGGCGTAGCGCAGCCCCTCGATCAGATTAGACTTGTGGTTGATCAGCGCCGCGACCAGCTCTGTCTGATTGATGTCGCCGCCGCTCATCTCCAGAAAATGCGTCGTGTCCTGCTTGACCAGTTCTTTTTCGATTTCCGGGACATTGTTGACTTTTCCGACAGTCGTGATGGCGTAGGTACCGTGATGCGAGCGGACGATCAGCGGCTGCGGCTCATAGTCGGAGATGCACCCGATGCCCATGTAGCCTTCCATCTTGCCCAGATCACGGTCAAATTTCGTGCGGAACGGCGCGTTCTCAATGTTGTGGATCGCCCGGTTGAAGCCGTCTTTTCCATAGACCACCATTCCCGCGCGGCGCGTCCCGAGATGCGAGTGATAATCCGTTCCGAAAAACAGATCAAATACACAGTCCTTCTTCAATGCCGCCGCAAATATTCCTCCCATGACGTACTCCCTTTCTGTTATCTGTATAATCTGTTATCTCTGCATTACCTGCTATCTGAATTTTCTGTTAAATCCTATACAAGTTTACACACCCCTTCGTGTGGTTGGCAAGATTTCATTATGATATACCTTCAGATCACCTGCATATGCCGCCGGGTTTCCGCGCCTTCGTTCCCCAAAGCAACGTCCGGAACCCGCGCCGCGGGGCGCCAGATAACGGCACGCGGCCGGTACAGTTAAAACAGCGCGTCGATCAGATTATTGATGATCCGCAGGTACTCTGTCGAGATATCACCGGTCTGATTCTTCTCAATACATTCCTTCGCCAGCAGCACGCTGTCTGTGATTACGTTGTCCACATTCCGGTTGATCATCTCGTTGATGTTGTACCGGTTGTTGACCGTCCACGCGTAAATCTGCTTGCCGCTGTTGTGCACGCGCCCGACGAGCCGGTCCGTCACGCTCGTGTGGCGGACGCTGAACGCGTCTGCGGCCTCCAGACGGTAAATGCCACCGTAGGCAAAGCCCATGACATAAACTGTGGTGATCTCCTCGTTCAGCTCCTTGACGCGCTCAATGGAATGATAGTTCTGGCTGGTCACGACGCAGCTTCCGATAAAGTTCTCCTCCTCAATCATCCGGACCAGCTTGTCCTCCAGGCCGCTCTCCTGCTCTGACGGCTTGATCTCGATGTTCAGCCGAATATTTTTTTCCTTCGCAAAGGCAATCACCTCGGACAGCAGCGGGATCCGCTCCCCGGCAAATTCCCTGCCAAAAAAGCTTCCCGCGTCCAGCTTCTCGATCTCACTGTACGGCAGCGCCCAGGCGTAGGCGTCGACGCCGGTTGTCCTCTTAAAGCTGCTGTCGTGCATGACAAATATCTGCCCGTCACTGCTCATGTGGACGTCCAGCTCGATCCAGTCCGCGCCCAGCTCCACTGCCCCCTCAAAGGCAGCCATCGTGTTTTCCGGGTACTGTGCCGAGGCACCTCTGTGGGCGGTCACCTCCATCGTGTGCAGATACTCAATGTTCGGGTTAAACCAGCGCTTCTGCAGCCCGTAGATATAAAGTGAAATGGCCGCTGCGGAGATGCCGATCAGCAGCCACTCGATGATCAGCACCTTGCGCCGCTGCATTCGTTCCCTGACGCGGAAACGCTCCAGCTCCAGTTCCGAAACAACCCCGTCGTGATCCTCATCTGCCCGGCTCATCTCCCGGGAAATCCGGCGCTGGACGGGAAGGCTGATGATTTCCTCTCCTCTGCTCTGCTTGTGATCATAATACAGCATGCAGATGCAGATATAGGCAAACGGCGTCCCCAGCGCGGTGAAGACAAACAGTGTAATCAGCAGAACAATCATCGTGACAGAGACCGACAGCGCGTTCAGACGCTCTGACCAGGGGAACAGTCTGCCGAAAAAAACAACCAGAAACAGCTCCAGCGCGACCAGGCCAAAGTAGGCGGCAAAATACAGTCCCTGCTGTACCAGGAACGTGCACAGATCCGTGATCCTGTGACCCTGCCCGAGCCGCACGCTTCGCGCGCAGGCCTCTTTGACCGTGCATCCCTCCAGCGCGACATAATGAAACGCGTACATCCACCTGAGAAACACGGTCAGGAGCAGCGCCGCGGCACTTCCGATCAGAATATAAATGAACGGATGCTGCCGGATCTGCCGAATCAGAAAGCTCGGCAGCGCCATCTGCTCGATGACGCCGGGAATCATGCCGACGCAAAAAATACCCAGAAACAAAAGCAGCAGCGGCACCACCAGAATCCGCTTGACGAGCAGCAGCGTCCGCGCGTTATAAACAGAAAACCGGAACGCGTGAAGAATGTCTGTTTTTTTGCGGTGATACGACTGATCCATAATATAAATGATCGCGCCGACGTCCAGAATAACGTACAGTCCCAGCACCACGAGCAGGATCAGCGGACACACAAAGAACAGCGGATGTCTCAGGAATTTTCCGATATTTTCCGCTGTCAGATATCTGTATCCGGTGATACGCATTGTCAGGTTGAAGGTGCCGTAAATCAGCGGAATCAGCAAGGCCGTTGAAACCAGCTTATAGAGCACCTCAAACCCCGCCAGCACGCCGATGTTGCGATTCAATATTTGCAGAGCTGTTCTGATTCGTCGTCTGGTCATTACTCTCCCATTACCTGAAACACGATTTCACGGTGACGGTCCCGGGTGTCGCACTCAACGAGCGTGAGATTCTGCCAGGGACCAATGGTGATTTTTCCATCCACAAACGGGATGGTGATAAACGGAGAAAGGATCGCGGACTTGATGTGGCTGGATCCATTGTCATCCCCCCAGGTCTCGTGATGCTTGTAATACACCACACGGCCATCCTTGTCCAGATACGGCGAAATGATGTCCAGCGCCATTTTCAGATCACGCGTCACCATCCCGGGCTCAAATTCCAGCGTCGTCAGTGCCGCGACGCCGCCCGTCGTAAACCCGGTGATGATCCCGTCCTTGATCTTTTTCTGCTCGCAGGCGGTCCGCACCGCACTGCGGAAATCACCCGTGACATCAATCATTCCCATGTGTCCGCGCGTGTGGTACTCCCTGATTTCCGTGTAAACTGCCATAAAAGGCTCCTTTCTTCATCCTGTCTTCTTTGGGAAACTCCTGGCTGATATGAATTGTATGAAATATTCAAACAATCTGCACAAGCTGATAAACTTCTTGCCTTCCAGTTCTTCTTGTCCTACAGGCAGGGCCGCACATCCCGCCCGCCGGGCGCCGGATACTGCGTCGGAATGCGGACAGACGACATGTATCGCCTCGGATCCGCCGCCGGCTCGATCTCGTCGTCACTGCGGTAGCGGCTGAAAAAATACAGTTCCTTGTCATTTTTTTCATCTGTCATCGCCAGCCGGTAGCGGCAGGATCTGTGCAGAACATCATTCGCGAGAACGCCGGCGTCTGCTCTCTGAAAGACCAGATCAATGTGCCACAGGGCTTTTTCCAGATCTGTGTAATACAGTCGGAGACACTCCTCGGTCGTCCTGCTGATCTTTCTCTGAAAACTGATCTGTGAGATCCACTCATACCGGATCATGCCGGCAAGGCTTAAGCTCCGCGCGTCTCCCAGATCTTCCGGATCCCGGATCCCGTTGCTGTCCTTTCGGTTTTTCCGCAGCACCACAGTTCCTGTGTGGTCTTCGAAATGGCCCTTTTGATATCCCATCACCTGCAGCGTCACCCGGCAATCCGTAATCAGGACATCCACCGGCGCGCCTGCGCAGTGCAGAACTTCTTCAAATCCGCTGTCATCCGGCCTTCTGCGATACAGGTAGACCGCCTCTGCCAGGCAGCGTCTGGTCTGCAGGCCGTCCCTGCGTTCCGGGCACACCTTCCCGTTCATATCGACGCTCACAAATCGATATGAATCCTCTCGGTACCCGTGTTCTACAAGATAGACAGCCTGATATCCCACGTTTCTTATTCCTCAAAGTAAATATCATACCAGACAAGGAAGGTGTAAATTGTCCACACTTTTCTCCAGGCGTCTGAATTCCCGCCGACATAATCGTCGAGAATTGCGTTGATCTCATCGAGTTTAAAGAATTTTCCGGCAGACGCGCTCCGGAATTTTGCCCGGACATCCTGGTTATAGCGGTCATCCGCCATCCAGATGCGGATCGGGACGATAAAACCGAGTTTTTTGCGGAACGCGACCTCGTCGGGCAGCACTCTGGACGCGGCCGTCCGGAACGCGACCTTATTCTGCTCCTCGTTTACTTTAAAACGGGACGGCATTCTGGACGCGATATCAAAAACGCGCCGGTCTGTCAGAGGCATCCGGATCTCCAGTCCCGCTGCTGTGCTCATCTTGTCGACGTTCAGATAGATATCTCCCTCCAGCCAGATCTGAATATCCACATCTGACATTTTGGAAAGAGGATCCAGGCCTTCCGTCTCCGCGTAGATTTCCTTTGCGAGATTGATCGGCAGAACCGTCTCGTCATACCGCTGCAGGATGCGCTGCTTCTCATCCTCCTTCATAATGTTTGTATTGCCCACATAGAAGGTCTTGAGATTCTCACCGTAGCGCTCCGCGTTCCGGTACATATTGTACCCGCCGAAAAACTCATCCGCGCCCTCGCCGGAGTAACACAGCTTCGTCTCCTTCGCCGTCTCCCTGCAGGCAATCGCGAACGCGATGGCGGAGGCGTCTCCCAGCGGCTGCTCCATATGCTCCATGACATACGGCACAACCGCGAAGTACTCCTCCGGCGTGATCAGGCAGCGCGTATTGGCGCGCCCCAGCAGCTTCGCCGTCTCTGCCGCGAGCGGAGACTCGTCAAAACGGGCGTCCTCATAGCCGCAGGAACCGGTGTTCTGAACATCAGACATCGCCAGCACATAAGAGGAATCCACGCCCCCGGACAGGAACGACCACGCATCCTCCTCCGGCTCTTTGACCTCCGGCATCACAGCGGCAATCGTCTCATGGATCTCATTCGCCCAGTCATTCAGGGACTTACTCTCATCTGGATGAAATTCCGGCGTCCAGTACCGGCGGATTTCCATCCTGTCCCCCTGCCGGATCAGACAGCGGCCGGGCATCAGCTTCTTCAGGCCTTTGAAAAACGTCTCTTCCCCGGCCACGTATGTCAGGCTCAGATACAGCTGCAGCATCGGCTCATTCAGTTCTTTGACGAATCCCGGCTGTTCGAGAATCGGACGGATCATTGTGCCATACAGAAGCTCGCCGTCCGCGGTCTCGTAGTAATAAAAGGGCTTCGTCCCAAACGGATCACGCGCGCAGAACAGCTTTTGCTCAGCCTCGTCCCACAGCGCAAACGCGAACATGCCGTGCAGATGCAGCGGCATTTCTTCGCCCCAGACCTCGTAGGCTTTCAGAAGAATTGCCTCCTCGCGCTGCTCACGGGACAACCCCTGATCTATTCCGAGCTCCTCCGTGAGCGCCTTCCAGTTTCTGATGTGTCCTCTGTATTCCTGAATCTGTGCCATCTTTCAGTATTGTTCCCCTTTCTTCTTCCATCCTTCTGGGTGTAAATCCCGGCGCAGGATGGAGTGTTTGTACAATTCAAACGGGCTTCCGCGTCAAGAACTGCTAAATCTGTTTGTGCCTGCGAAGAAGCATGAATAAAAACCGAAAACTCGCCAGGGCTCAGACAGTTCGGTTTTTATTCATTCCGCAGACACTGCACAGATA
>JAFVEX010000103.1 GCA_017475785.1 Eubacterium sp.
AGATGCTTCAGGAACTGACAGGCATACCTGTCGTCGGGACCGTTCCGATGATGCCGCTCATGCTGGACGATGAAGACAGCCTGACAGACCGGTTTGGAAAGCGCAGCACTGTCGGGATTGTGGATCTGGCAGTGATCCGCCTTCCACGTATCTCCAATTTTTCTGATTTCAGCGTGTTTGATATGCTGCCGGATGTATCCGTGCGCTACATTTCTTCGCCGGATCAGCTTGGGGATCCGGATATGATTTTGCTTCCCGGCAGCAAGGATACGCTCGGCGATCTTGCCTGGCTCTGGGAATCCGGCGTCGCAGGGGCGATCTTGCAGAAGGCAGCGCAGGGCACTGTCATCTTCGGGCTCTGCGGCGGCTTTCAGATACTCGGCCGCACGATTTCCGACCCGGAGGGAGTGGAGCGTCAGGGGACGTCAGAGGGGCTCGGACTCCTTCCGCACCACACAGTATACGCGGCGGACAAGCAGCTGACGAGATCTGAGGGGGTCTTGCCAGAACTGACTGGTCCGCTGGCATCCCTGTCAGGGAAAACGTATTCCGGCTATGAGATTCATATGGGTGTCAGCGCGGTAGAAGAGGACGGAATCAGAACGCCTCTTTCTCAGTCTGTCCTGCAGGCAGGCAATGTATATGGCAGTTATATCCACGGCCTGTTTGACGCGCCGGGAATTGCCGCGGAGATCGTCCGCTCGCTGGCCTCCCGGAAAGGGCGCACGCTGGACCGTCTGCCGGAGGAGGACTACTTCACCTTTAAGGAAAAACAATACGATCTGCTGGCAGATACAATGCGCAGGTCGCTGGATATGGAACAAATTTACAGGATTTTAGAAGAAGGGATTTAACCGCCATGCGTCATCAGCCGGGGGCAATTGAACAGGAAAGCTTTTCGATTATTCAGAAAGAGCTGGATACACGTCAAATCACGCTGGATCCGGCGACGGCTGACATTGTGATGCGCTGTATTCACACCAGCGCGGATTTTGACTACGCGCAGATCCTGGAAATCAGCAATGGCGCCGATCAGGCTGCCGTGAAGGCACTCCGGAGCGGCGCGCATATTGTAACAGATACCACCATGGCCATGTCCGGCATCAATAAACGGATACTGGCAGATTTCGGTGGTGCCGTGCACTGCTTTATTGCGGATGAAGATGTGGTCAGAGAGGCTAAGGAGCGGAACACGACGCGCGCGGTCGTCTCGATGGAGCACGCCGCCCGCCTGGATATGCCGCTTGTTTTCGCTATCGGAAACGCGCCGACTGCGCTGATGCGGCTCTGCGAGCTGATTGACGAGGGAGTCGTTTCCCCGGAACTTGTGATCGGCGTTCCAGTCGGATTTGTCAATGTCGTGAAATCAAAGGAAATGCTGATGGAGCGAAATGTGCCGTACATTGTATCACGCGGGAACAAAGGCGGCAGTAATATCGCCGCCTGCATCTGCAACGCGCTGCTGTACCGCGGATGATCTCCGAAAGAGAGATCCGCTCCGGATGGGAGCGTCTGAACAGCTTTTGTCATTCATCAAATCCGGGCATGAGCCGCATGTTTACCAGTATCATGCGCACCTCATCGCCTGGCTGCAGCGCCATGTCCTCGCGGTCTGTGACAGAGGGAAGCTCGGGCTCGTCTTCCTGCAGCTCCAGCTCGATCCAGTCATATGCCGCCTCCGTGGCGGCGCCAAGGCACTCGTCCATCGTGTCTCCAAATGCCTCGCACATCATGAGATCCGGAAATACGGCGTGATATCGTCCGTCTTCTTCCTTGTGTACAATCACGGGATAATAAAATTTCATTTCATCCTCCTTTATTCTCACTTCTATTTACTCTACTGTAATCCACCCGGAAAGTCAAATCAGATGCGGCAGAGGCCGCAAACAAATGGATGGGAGTTGAAAACAAAAATTTACCGTGCTATGATTAGGCTTATGAATGAGAGAAAACTGGCTTTGCCGGAAGAAATCCTGCTCCGGATCGAGAAACCGGAGCGCT